>DAOKZM010000007.1:0-2917 GCA_035325665.1 Thermomicrobiales bacterium
CTAACGCGACTCGATACCTTTCTTCCTGTTCCACCGAATATGCATCACCCGTCTCAGGGGGCATCTTGGCGGTGTCGGCTAGCTACCTGCTCCCATGAGGCGCGACGGCTCGTAGAAGATGCCGTGCGGCCGGCCACCACCGGGAAACGGGTACGTAGCGACCAGCGTGCTGCTGTCATGCTCGACGACCGCGACACCACCCGGCTCTTTGGCGGCGAAGAACGAGTAACGGCCGTTAGCGGAGATCGCGTTGTGGCCGGTCGTCACGTAGGGTGTGGCGATCTGAGTGGCCTCCAGAGTCCCGGTATCCACTAGCGTGATGATCCCCGGATTGCCGCGCAGGGCCACGACGAGCGTCTTGCCGTTCGGCGTCGGCTGCATTGTGTCGGGCTGGTCCCCGACGGCAATCTGGCCGACGATCGTCCCGGTCACGGTATCGACGACCTTGACCGCATCCTCGCCTCGCACCGTCACGTAGGCGAGCTTGCCGTCGCTGGCACCCAACACCTCGCTCGGGTTGTCATCGACCGGCACCGTCCAGAGGATCTCCCCGCTCCGGGCGTCGAGCCCGGCGATCGTGTTGACCACGGTATTCGTCACCAGCAGCGTCTTGCCGTCGGTCGACGCCCAGACGGCGTGCGTCCGTGCCGCGGCCGGCCCGGCAACATACTCCACGACGAGCGTGTCGGCGCGCGTGTTCACGACGGCGACCTTGTTCGTTCCGAACTCGGCCGCATATACGTAGTTCCCGTTGGCGCTCTGTGACATGTGATGCGGCTTCGACCCGACGGGGATCGTCGTTACGACGCAGAGACAGCCCTTGTCGATCACCGACACGGTATCGGAGCCCTCGTCTGGCGTATACATCTCGCCGGTGCCATGTGGAGCGACAACCCCGATCGGCTTGACACCGACGGGAATGAGGCCGAGAACCGCGCCGGTCCCGGCATCGTAGACCGCAACCGTGTTCGTGCTCTGGTTAGTCACCCACAACGTGCCACCTGCGCTCGGCAGCCCGTTGTCAGCTCCGGCAGAGCCGATGCCGAGGGACACCGCAAGTGTCCCGACGAGCACGACGACGAGCATCCGCACCGACGCGATTCGCCCAGTTCTGACGGACATCGCCCGCTCCTTCTGGCTCGCCGCGCCAAACACGCGACGACCGATTCGTGGCCGAGGGTCCGCCGGGCGCCACTCGCGTAGCGGCCGCATCCGGCGAATCCCTCGGTGAACCTGACCCTAGTCGGGGTGTCGGCGATTCGCGTCCGTGAAACTGCGTAGTTCGTTGTGGGTGGATGGAATTGGGTACCGGTGTGCCCAGCGTCGCGGTGTGGAGTATCAGGCGAGGTCGTGTCGAACGGAGCCAGTGAGCGTGAGAAGTGCCACCTGATCCGTCCCGATCAGGCTGGCAATCTCCTCGACCTCGCGCGCCCGGCCGACGAGGGTCCCACGTAGCGCGGGGAGATGCGGTGGCAAAGCAGGCGGGACGCGAGCACACATCCCGGTCACTTTCAGTCGTCCAACCGTCGGGGACGAATGTCATCATTGCTACATCACCGCGGAATGTCAAGTTCATCAGTCTGTGAATCTCTTCAGCATCGCCCCTGCTGGCTGGCAATGCTGCCAGTCGCGTTGAGCCGTTCGGCGAGGGAGGCTGTCGTGGCGGGCGATTCCGGGGTCCGGTATACTTCCCGGCGGAGAGGTGTCCGAGTGGTTGAAGGTGCCGATCTCGAAAATCGGTGTGGCTGATGAGGTCACCGTGGGTTCGAATCCCACCCTCTCCGCGGAATCGCAATCAGCCGCTCGCGTTCAGCTGACAGCGCCGAATGAGCTGGGCGTTGAGCGCGAGCGGCTGATTCGCGTCTCTGGAAGGGTCGCATAGTTGGCCTAGTGCGCGCGCCTGGAAAGCGCGTAGGCGGGACCTCTCGCCTCGCGGGTTCGAATCCCGCCCCTTCCGCCACATAGCCTCTAGCACCTGCAGCCCCGATACGTGGCGTGTTCGCACGCTGCCCACGCGCCAGCGCACGATTCTTGCGGGACATACGAATCGCGAGGCGTGGCTGATTATTGCCCACCTATAAGAGAGGCGACTGATGACGGAGACCACCGATGCGAACGCCCCCGCACGACCTCCGGCGATCGGCTCGCCGATTCCGAAGATCGGCGGGATTCCTGACTTCTGGCAGCGCATCGACCGCGCCGACGCGATCGTCCTGTTTCTCGACTTCGACGGCACGCTCGCGCCCTTCCACCCCGACCGAATGATGGCCTATCCACTGCCCGGCACGGTCCAGGCGATCCGCGCGATCGATGCGCTGCCGGACACGCGGGTTGCGATCGTCTCGGGCCGGCCGATCGCCGAAGTCCTGACGTTGCTCGGCGATCTGGGCGTCGTCGTCTCCGGCGCGCACGGCTACGAGCTGCTCGTGCCGGACGGCGGCCAGCAGGTCGTTGCCATCCCGGCCGAGCAGGGCAACCTGCTCGACGCCGCCTATCGCCAGGCGCTCGAGATATTCCCTGCCGAGCGCGTCGAGCGCAAGGCCGCGAGCGTCGCCGCGCACGTCCGCGGCCTGGATCCCGTCGCGGCCGCGGACGCGGTCGAACGGTTGGAGCGACGCTGGCGAGCGGCAGGTTCCGGCAGCCTCGTCGATTACCGGCCGTTTAACGGCGGGCTGGAGCTTCGCGCTGCCGGCAGGACCAAGGGGACGGTGATCGAAGAGATGGTCGCCGCATCGCCGAACGCGTTGCACATCTATATCGGTGATGATGACACCGACGAGGACGCATTCCGGGTTCTGGATGGCCGCGGCATCGGCATCAAGGTCGGCCCGGCCGACGCCGTCACGCTGGCAACCGGCCGCCTGCCCGACTGCGAGGCGGTCCGCGACGTGCTGGTGTACTGGGCCACGCGAGAGGC
>DAOKZM010000007.1:2927-7719 GCA_035325665.1 Thermomicrobiales bacterium
AATGAACGTGGTCCGGGTGAGATCAAGCGGCTCGTCGTCGTATCGAACCGGCTGCCGGTCGTCCTGGCTGCCGACGAGGCCGGAGGATGGGATGTCCAGCCGGGCGCGGGCGGCCTGATCACGGCACTGGCCCCGGTCCTCCGCAATCGCGGCGGGATGTGGATCGGCTGGGCTGGCGTGCCCGCCGACGATGCCGTCCGGGACGCCCTCGACAATGCCGCCACTGGCGCCGGCTACTCGCTGCATGCGGTGGCGCTGCCCGAGGAGATCATCGACGGCTACTACCAGGGGTTCGCCAACGAGGTCATCTGGCCGCTCTTCCACGACCTGCTGTCACGCTGCAACTTCCAGCCGCACTACTGGCGCGACTACCTGACCGCCAACCGCATCTTCGCCACGACAGTCGCCGAGGACACCTCCGAGCATGACTACATCTGGATCCACGACTACCATCTGATGAATGTCGCGGATCAGCTCAAGGAGATGACAGTCAGCCGCCGAACCGGCTTCTTCCTGCATATCCCGTTCCCACCGCTCGACATCTTCTTGCGCTTGCCGTGGCGATTTCAGATTCTGCGGGCATTGCTCGAATTCGACCTCGTGGGCTTTCAGACGGCCCGTGACACACGCAACTTTATCCACTGCGTCCGCACGCTAGCGCCCCATCTTCGGATCACGGGCCGGCGCGGGTCGTTCTCGGTCACCCAGCCCGAGCACACCACTCGGCTGGGGACGTTCCCGATCGGTATCGATTTCGACTCGTTCGACGAGCAGGCGCGCTCACCCGAGGTCGAGCGCGAGATGCAGCTCGCCTCGGATCGACTGGCGAACATCAAGGTCGTGCTGGGGATTGACCGGCTTGACTACACCAAGGGGCTGCCGGAGCGGATCGTCGCCTTCCAGGAGGCGCTGCGCCGGCATCCCGAATTACAGGGGAACATCACGCTCTTGCAGGTCGTTATTCCGAGCCGCGTCGATGTGCCGGAGTACCGGTCGCAACGCGAGGCGATCGAGCAGCTCGTCGGCAACGTCAACGGCGAGTTCACCCAGCCGGGCTGGGTTCCGGTGCACTACTTGTTCCGCTCGTTGGAGCCGACCGAGCTGCTGGCCTACTACCGGATGTCGGACATCTGTCTGGTCACCCCTCTCAAGGACGGCATGAATCTGGTATCCAAGGAGTATTGCGCCTGCAACGCCGACGGCGACGGCGTGCTGATTCTGAGCGAGTTCGCTGGCAGCGCGGCGCAGCTCCACCGCGGCGCGATCATGGTGAACCCGTATGACGTCGAGGGATTGGCCGAGGCGATCAACCGCGGCATCACCATGCCCGATGATGAGCGTCGGGCGCGGATGCGACGCCTGCGGAACAACGTCCGCCGGGAGAACATCTTCTGGTGGACCGACTCATTCCTGCGGGCCGGCGCCAGCAAGCGGCTCGACGACTTCCCGGTGATCGAATACTTCGTGCCGCGCGAGCGCGCCCGCCCGTCCGTCATCTAGCGCCGCTACCACCAGCGCAGACGGCGGAAGATCCAGCCGAGCCCGACGGCGATGACCGCCATCAGCGCCAGCGCGCGGAAGTAGCCATAGCGCCAGCTCAGTTCCGGCATATGCTCGAAGTTCATTCCGTAGACGCCCGCGATCAGCGCCAGTGTCATCAGGATGATGCTGGCGACGGTCAGCGTCCGAACAGACTGGTTCAGGTCGTTCGACACGACCGTGAGGTGGACGTCGACGATCGTCGAGAGGATGTCGCGGTAGGCGTCGATCGTATCGGTGACGCGGATGACGTGGTCGTAAACGTCCTGAAAGTAGGTCACCGACACCTGACCCAGCAACGGGAGCTCGCGACGGGTGAATGAGTTGAACACGTCGCGAGTCGGCGCTATCAGCCGCCGCAACTCCAAGAGGACACGCTTCAGCCGGAACACCTGCTCGATCGTGGCGGCGCCGTTGTTGGAGAAGACGAGCGCTTCGAGGTCCTCGATCCGATCGCCGATGGCGTCCATGCAGGGGAAGTAGCCGTCGACGACCGTGTCGGCGATGGTGTACATCAGCATCGCCGGGTCGGCTTGCAGCCCACCCTGGCAGTGCTCAGCCCATCGTTGGGAGGCGATCCCGAGCTCGCGGACAGGTTCGCGGTGGACCGTCACCAATGCCCAGTCGGTGAGGAACAGGGCCAGGTCGTGCAACACCGGCCGATCGCCCTCGGCCGGCATCTCGACCGTGTAGAGGACCACGAACAGGTGCGTCGGGTACTCCTCGACCTTCGGGCGCTGGAGCCGCTTCTGGACATCCTCGATCGCGAGCGGGTGGAACGCGAACACGCCGGCGAGCTGGTGAATTTCGGCAGCCGTTGGACTCAACACATCGAGCCAGAGCAGCTCTCCGGGCGACGCCATGACTGCGTCCAGCATCGTATCGCGGAACAGGCCTGGGACGTCCTGATCGAAAACGCGGAACGTCACGGCAGGTTGTCGCCATCGAGCGCGGCCTCGATCGCTGCGCGCGCCGGCATGGATGGTTGCGCACCGGAGACGGTGACCGCCAGGGAGCCCGCGACGACGGCGGCTGCGACGGCATCATCCAGCGTTGCCCCGCCCGCGAGCCAGGCGGCGAGGACCCCGCAGAAGCAGTCTCCGGCGCCGGTCGTATCGACAACCTCGACGGCCGGGGCGGGATACACCCGGTAGCCTGCCCCGTCGGCGACGACCGCTCCAGCCGATCCCAGCGTGATGATGGCCGCGCGCGGGCCGAATGCGAGCAGGTCCGTGGCTGCCTCTCGGGCCCCCGGGACATCGCCCGCGTCCACGGAGCGGGCGAGGATGGCAGCGGCCTCGGTCTCGTTACAGACAAGGACATCGACGCTGCCGAGGATCTCGATGACGCGCGGGTCGAACGGGGCTGCATTCAGCACGCCGACTCCGGTCCTCGGCGTGGCAAACGCGGCGCGTATCGCGGAGATCGGGACCTCGAGGACGGCGCTCAGCACGTCACAACCGGCCGCGACGGCCGCGACGACTGGCTCGGGCTGGACGAGGTCGTTCGCTCCAGGCACGATAACGATCTGGTTCTCGCCGGACGCATCGACAACGATCTGCGCGACGCCAGAGGTTGTGTCGGGGATGACCCGCAGATACGTCAGATCAATGCCCGCGCTGGCCAGCTCATCGCGCCGGGCCGCGCCATACTCGTCGTCGCCGACCGCGCCGACGAAGCTGACGTCCGCGCCCGCCCGCCTAGCGGCGACCGCCTGATTGGCGCCCTTGCCGCCCGGATAGATGGTGAACGAGGTCCCGAGCACCGTCTCGCCCGGAGAGGGCAGGCGCTCCGTCCGGCTGACGAGGTCGGTGTTGCTGCTCCCCACGACAACGACTCGGCCCACCCCACCCCTCCGTTATTTGTCAGCGCTTACCAGGCGGCGTCGTCCTCAAGGTCGTCGCCGCGCCGGCCCCTCCACGGCGCGAGCCGGCTAAAGAAGTGTTTCACCAACAGCCCGCGAAGGCGAAGCCAGGCCTGTCGCCCGCGCAGGAGGTCGGTCTGCGGCACCGGGCGGCCGCCATATGTCTCGCGCACGTAAAGGTCGGCGAGGTAGGTGGCCGGTCCACGGCTGCCCGGCACCTCGTCGGCGACGGAGCGCGCCATCTCGCTCGGAGTCATCGACGGATCGATGGCGATGCCGCCCCAGTCCGCGCCGCGGACGGTCTTCGCATACAACTGACCCGTCGGCGAGAGGCCGCGCAGGCCACGCAGCCAGAAGAACGCCAGCGCCAACGTCGCCAGCATCAGGACCGCGATCGCGCCGCGGATTCCCCACTCGAGCCGCGTCACCGGTTCTTGGGTATCGATCGATCCGACGCCCGAACCGGTCGGCAGGTCGTTCTGGTCGCGGAGGAACTCGCTGTCGTCCGGCAGCGGCCCGCCGACGCCACCTGACTCGCGGTCGATCGCCCCGGCCGCGGGGTTCGGCGCCGCCGCCGGTTCGCGGTTGAACGTATTCCGTGCGGCCGTCGGCTCGAATGGCACCCAGCCGTAGCCAGCCAGGTACACCTCGGGCCAGGCGTGGGCGTTGCGCTCGCGGTAGAGGAAGCCACCCGCGTCATTATCCCTGTCTGCCGGGAAGAAGCCGGTCACCATACGGGTCGGCAAGCCCACCGAGCGAGCCATGACGATGAATGCGGACGCGTAATACTCGCAGTAGCCCTTGTGGGAATCGAAGAGCACGAAGTCGACGACGTCCCGATCTTCCGGCGGGAACTCAACGTCCTCGGTGTACTCGATCGAGTTCCGCAGGTAGGTCTCGATCGCACGGGCCTGGTCGTAGGGCGACTGCGCGCCCTGCGTCACGTCGGCCGCCAACGCGCGCGTCCGGTCGGTGACCGTGTCGGGCAACTGGAGGTAGCGGTCGAGGATCGCCTGCGGCACGTCGGCGGCCGTGCTCTGGCGCAGCTCCTCGCTCTTCGCCTCGGTCTCCAGTGCCTGGACCGTGTATGTCTCGCCCGACGCCAGGCCGTCGCGCGCATAGATCGCTTCGACATCGGCAATGTCGGGGAAGGCCCCGGAGTAGGTCAGATTCGCGGCACGGAACGTCTGGGTATTGACCGTGTACTGGAATGTGATGCCTCGTTCGGCCAGCGCCTGCCGCTCGGACGCGATCTCGTCGGACTCCGGCCGGAGCCGTGGAGGCGCTACCTCGGTGGGTGTGGCGGTCCGGCTCGGCCCGACCCGCGCGTGTCGTGGGGGGTGGGGGGGGCTGCGGTTGGTTCAGCGGGGCGGGGGGGGGGGGGGGGGG
>DAOKZM010000007.1:7729-8133 GCA_035325665.1 Thermomicrobiales bacterium
CGTTGGGATCGGCGTGGCGAGGTCGGGCGGGGTGAAGTCGTACTCTTGTAGTAGCGAGATGAGCCGCTGAAGCTCGCGCGGCGCCACGGCCATCGCATCACCAGTCAGGTCCACCTGCGCGCGTTCGACAGTCGTCCACGACACGACCAGGTTGACGCCAACGTCGGACCCGAGGAATGTCTCAGGCGAGAAGATCAGAGCGCCGCGGGGTCGCTCGACCCGGATGTTGTATTCGGTCTTCTCCCGCGTCTTCAGTGCCTGCTCGCCGACGTCGACTTCCTCCCCGGCGCGCATCTCGACCTGGGGAAGGACCTTGCGCGGCTGATCGGGTGCGTCGTCGTTCTGGGCGCCGTCCGACTCCCAGCCGCGGCCGGTGTAGTAGGCATAGCGGTGCGCGGCGAGGT
>DAOKZM010000007.1:8203-16372 GCA_035325665.1 Thermomicrobiales bacterium
CCCGCCGATGCCGCTACCGCCGGGTCCACGAAGGCCGGTGAACCAGCTGTTGAACCGCTGCTCAACCGCGCGCCAGGGACCGTCGACGCTGAGCCACGTGTCGTGCAAGCGCCCACTCTGGACGCTGCCCGGGAACACCCAGCCGAACACCAGGACGAACATCGCCAGGTAGGTAGCCGCCCACATCGCATGCCAGCCGATTGATGTGGGATAGTCGATCCGTTGGCGCCGCCAGCTCGTCTCGCGCTCCAGCATTCGGAAGCGGACTAGCAGGAGTAGGGCGAAGAACAGGTAGAAGACGACGAGCCCAGTCGGGACCCGGTGGCTGTAGCCGAGGTTGATGAACAAGAGTAACCCGGGGAACACGAGCGCGGGCCAGATCCAGCGGGCGCGGAAGACGAACCAGACCGAGCCATAGGCGAGCAGGAGGGTGATGATCGACACGAAGAAGACGAACAGGTACAGATCGTCGGTCTGTTTGCCCCCGGCGACCTGGTCGATCCCGCTGCCGAAGCGGTCCGCCAGCCACGACAGCCTCCCGCGCCGGTTCCCGAGGCGGTCGTCGAGGTAGACGGTCATTTGGTAGAGGACGACGACACCGCCCCCAGCCAGCGCCACGAGGTGGGCGATCCAGCCGGGGATCCGTCGTTGCTTGGCGACGATCAGTCCGGCCACCAGGCCGTAGAGCATGATCCGGTTCAGGATCTGTAGCCCGTCGGCCCAATCTGCCTGGCGAAGCGACCAGATCGCGACGAACACGACCAGCGACGTCAGGATGAACGTCGACCAACCCTCGCGTAACGCAAGTCGATTCACGAACCTATCCCTCGCACATTGGAGCGCTCGAACAGGACGCCGGGGAAGCTCAGAGGCGACTGGCCAACGGCTGACGGCCGGCGCTCGACACTCGAAACGTCGGCCCGGCCCAGCTTGCGCGCCGCGAGCGTCGTCCAAGCGATGCAGGCGGTCAGCAGGAGCGCCAGCAGCCCGATGATCATCAGGATCGACACGACAACGGCCGGCGACATGGTTGCGGCGCCGCCCGACTCCGTCGACAGAAGCATCGCCGCGACGCTCAGGCCGTTCCAGGCGCCGTGGACGAGCACCGCGACGACGAAGTACGGCACGAGTCGCCACCCACCGCGCGTCCGCTGACGATACAGACCATAACTCGTCACTGCAGTCCCGGTTACGTGGACAAACGCCACCGGCGCGCGGACGAGCAACAACCACGGCCAGGCGCTCCCAGCCGCCGTCACGTAGCCGAGTGTCTCGACGACCGAGAAGCCCAGCCCGACGCAGGCGCCGACGACGAAGTGCGCATACCCGGACGCCTGCGTGCCGCGGAGGACGACGGCGGCGCCGACGAGCTTGGTGAACTCCTCGGTCAGCGGCGCGACGATGGCATAGGTCGCGAACAGGCCGAGCGCGACCGTCAGCGTACGAATGATGTCGCCGCTGAAGTTGTCGAGCGTCCCTTCCTCGCTGATCCGATCGATGAAGCTGCGAACCAGCGATGGGTCAACCAGCGCCAGGCCGCCGAACACCGCGAGGACCGCGCCCGCCGCGATGATCAACTGAAGGACCAGCGCGCTCGTCGTTGCCGCGAACATGCCCCAGACCGCCGCCCGGAGAACCGTCCGGCGCGGCGCCGTGCCGGGCGACCACCGTGTCACGAGCCGCCCGACTGCGACGAACAGACCAGTCAGCCCGACGACGGCAACGAGAGGCTCGGCTACCGGCAGCCAGCCCCAGTGTGCAGCGGCGACGCCGCCGACCACCGCGAAAACAAGAAGCCCGACGCCGGCCCAGACCGGCGGAAATCGCGCGCAGCGCTCGGCGGACGAACGCACGTTCGCCGCGAACAGCAACACCGCGCCGATTACCGACGCGAGGCCGAATGCGGCCAACGCCGCGACGTCGCGCACCGACGCGTCACGCCAATCGGACCAGTCCACCGAGAAGGCGAAGAGCAGCAGCAGCGCCACCCCGACGGTCGCCAGGACGGTGACGAGGCCATTGCGGAACAAGCGCGTCACACTCGCGGGACCCTGCCGCCCGGCGCGATCGAGTGCGTCGCCAGTGCGCGGCTGATGTCGTCCCCATACTTGACCAGATAGGTCGGGACGCCGATCGACGCCAGCGTGCTGACGACGAACAGGCTCGACTCGCCAGCCCCGAACGTCGTCGGCTCGATGACGACCGCGACGCACTGGACGTGGCGCGTGACGATTCCGATGGCAGACTGGACCCAGTCCTCGTTCGTCGACGGGGTGACAAGGATGACCGTGCTGTTCCGAGTGAACTGCGCGCCCTCGGCCAGCAGCAGCTCGGCGAACGGGACGTCGCCATCCGCGCGCACCACCGCAAGCTGTTCCAGGATCTTGATCATCTGCCGGCCGCCTCGGTCGGTCGGAATCGCGATATGCTGGCTCGCCGATGCGATCAACCCGACAGCGCGGTTCTGTGAGAGGAAGTGCCGCGCCAACGAGGCTGCGACAGTGACCGCATACTCCTCGGTAGAGTCCAGCCAGAACGATAGCGGCACCTCGTCGCCGCCAAGCGACGGCATCGAGCCGAGGCTGGACGCGCCAGCGTGGACGCGAGCCTCGAGATCGACGACGATCCAGATGTCCGCTGTCGGGTCGAGCTCGAACTCCTTTACCATCAGCTTGCCGGTCCGCGCGGTTGCCGTCCACGAGATGCGATTGAACGCGTCGCCCGGGAAGTAATCCCGCACGCCGGACGCGTTCGGTGTGACGAACGGGGTTCGGCGCTGGATCGCCGAGCCACCCGGCAGCTCACCGACCGGCAGCGCGAACGCGCTCAGGTCGACCGTCGCCGGATAGACGAGCAACTCATGGGTTTCCGGGATGAACCGCACATTGGGAAATAGGCCGAATGGATCACCGCTGCGGATCGTCAGCGGGCCGATCCGAAACCGGCCGCGCCGCGAGCAGATCGTCTCGACGCGCCATCGTCGCCCGTCGTTCGGCCCGAGATGCAAGACCTTCGAGACGCGGTGGCCGGGCAAGTCCGAGTGGTCGATCACCTCGACCCACAGCTTCGCCAGACGGCTGCGGTTCTGGATGCGGACGCGCTCCTGCAACGGTTGCCCGACCTGCGCGCGGTCCGCCTTCGATTCGCGGGACAGCGAGATGCCGGTCAGGCTGAATCGGCCCCAGACCCAGGCGACGATCACCAGGCCGACGAGGGCAAAGAAGACCTTGTCGAGAATGTCCCACTGGTTGAGCTGGCCAAGGACGAAGACGACGACGGCCAGGACGATGAGCTTGAGCGCGTTCATTGCGCGTTCCGGCGCGCTCGCCAGCCTCCGCTCGTCGACTGCGGCTCGGCCGCGATCACCCGCGCTCCCGGCACCGCGACGGACGACAGGATCTCCTGGACGATGTCTCGCGAGTCGATCCCCTTCATTCTGGCGGCCGGATTGACGATCACGCGATGCGCAAGCGTCGGCTCGGCCAGATCTTTGATGTCATCAGGGGTAACGAAGTCGCGACCCTGCAGCGCGGCCCAGGCGCGCGACGCCGTGTACAGCGCAAGCGAACCGCGCGGGCTCGAGCCGAGGTAGATGTCATCGTGCTGGCGCGTGGCCAGCACCAGGTCGACGATGTACTCCTTGATGAGTGGGTCGACGTGGACGCCACGGATCTCCTCCTGGGCGCGTTCGAGAACATCCGCGGAGACGACCTGCTCCAGCGAATCCAGCGGATGGGCGTATTGCTGCCTCGTCAGGACATCGATCTCGCTCGAACGGCCAGGGTAGCCGAGCGACAGCCGGACCAGGAAACGGTCGAGCTGGGCCTCGGGCAGCGGGAAGGTCCCCTCGTACTCAATCGGGTTCTCGGTCGCCATGACGACGAATGGCTGCGGCAACCGGTGGGTGACGCCATCGACGGTGATTTGCGCCTCCTCCATGGCCTCCAGCAGCGCCGACTGCGTCTTGGGCGTGGCGCGATTGATCTCGTCGGCCAGGACGATCTGGGCGACGATTGGTCCAGGGCGGAACTCGAACGTCCCACGCTGTTGATTGAAGACACTGACGCCAGTCACGTCGCTGGGCAGCAGGTCCGGAGTGAATTGGATGCGCTTGAACGTGCAGCCAATGCTGCGCGCGATGGCTTTGGCGAGGACCGTCTTGCCGACGCCGGGGACGTCCTCGATCAGGACGTGGCCGCGGCTCAGGAGCGCGACGAGGACGAGCTGTACCTCCCGCCCCTTGCCGACGATCACACGCTCAACGTTCTCCCTGACACCGGTGGAAATCTGCTCGACGAACTCCATCGTTGTCCCTTCTCGCGCCGCCGGGAACGTGGACGCCCGGCTCCGCGCTGCACGATCGACGCTGATCCAGCTCCAGAGCACGCGCTCGATGAGCCTGCAGGTCTTAGAAGATAACGGGGGGTCCCGATGCTGAGGAGTGCTTCCTCTGTTGGTGACGACGAATCCAGCACGGACGAAGATACGCCTAGTATAACAGCGTCCCTCCGTGTTATGTACAGGCGCCAGTAAGCGACGACGCCAGCCGTCTACATTCAACTACGCCGACGCGCGCTTTTCGGTTCCCGTCACCGCCCGCGCAGCAACGTGCCCCCCGTATAATGCCTGGACGTCTGTACGAGAGGAGCCCAGCCTTGGCAGCGAGCACGACGACGGCGTCAGGCGCGCGACCGCGATTGATCCTTGTAGACGGCTATGGCCTGGCCTTCCGCGCGTTTCACGCGCTGCCGATGACGATGACGACCCCGGAAGGGGAGCTGACCAACGCTGCTCGACACGCTACGCGCGCAGGAGCCAGACTACATCCTGATCACGTTCGACATCGGCAAGTCATTTCGGCACGATGAGTTCGAGGACTACAAGGCGCACCGAGCGCCGATGCCGGACGAGATGCGCGGTCAGGTGCACCGCATCCGTGAACTGATCGGGGCGCTGGACATCCCGGTCTACGAGGCCGACGGCTTCGAGGCAGATGATGTCATCGGCACCCTGGCCCGACAAGCCAACGAACAGGGTATCGACGCGCTGCTGCTGACGGGCGACAGCGACCTGCTCCAGCTCGTCAACGACCACACCACCGTCATCCTGCCCGGAGCCCAACGCTTCGGTGAGTACCGCGTGTTCGATCGCGACGCCGTCGTCCAGCGCTACGGCTTTGGCCCCGAACGGCTGCCGGAGTTCAAGGCCCTCGTCGGCGACAAGTCCGACAACATCCCGGGCGTGCCGGGTATTGGCGAGAAGACGGCCAAATCGCTGATCGAGACATATCCTTCGATCGAGGAGATCCTCGCCCACACCGACGAGATCACGCCGGCCCGGGCGCGCAACGCACTGGCCGAGAACGGCGACCTCGCGCTGCGATGCCGCAGGCTGGCGACGATCGTCCGCGACGTGCCGGTGGAGCTCGACATCGACCGCAGCGTCGTCAACGACTTCGATCGCGAGGCAGTCCTCGACCTGTTCCGGTCACTGGGCTTCAGGACGCTGATGAGCCGGGTTCCCGAGTCTCACCGCGCGCCGGCCGCGCCGGCGAACGACTCACGAGCCGGACAGATCGCGACGCCTGAGATCGCGGCGACGCGGGCCGAGCTGGAGTCGCTGGCCAGCGCAATCAAGACGGCCGGCGAGATCTCGGTCGATGTCGAAACCGATGCCACGAACCCGATCACTGCCAACCTCGTCGGCATCGCCGTCGCGACCGCCGAGGACCGCGCCTGGTACGTGCCGCTGAAGGCGCGGGATGCAACAGTGGCGTCAATCGAGGACGTCCAGGAGACGATCGGGCCGGCGATCGCAGAACATCCGAACATCGTCACCCATCACGGCAAGTTCGATCTGACAGTGATGCTTCAGGCTGAGCTGCCCGAGTTCCGGATCGCGTTCGACACAATGCTGGCGGCCTATCTGCTGGGGGAGTCTGGCATCGGGCTGAAGGACCTCGCGTTCCGCTACCTCGGCTGGGAGATGACCGAGATCACCGAGCTCATCGGAACCGGCCGCAACCAGATTACGATGGACGAGGCGCCGCTCGCGGATGTCGTCAAGTACGCCGGAGCCGACGTCGAGAGCACGATCCGGCTGCGGCCGATCCTGCAGACCGAGCTCGAGGCGCGCGATCAGATGTCGCTGCTGACCGACATCGAGCTGCCGCTCGTCCCGGTGCTCGTCGAGATGGAGCGCGTCGGCATCGCCGTCGATGTGGCTGTCCTCGAAGACCTGGCCGAGAGCATGGCGGCGCAAATCGAGCAACTTGAGGAACGGATCTACAGCCTCGTCGGCCATGAGTTCAACCTCGGCTCGACGCGCCAGATGGCGACTGTCCTCTTCGACGAGCTCGGGCTGCCATCCGGCCGGCGGACGAAGACCGGCTATTCCGTCGGGCAAGAGGTACTCGAAGGGCTGCGCGGCGCCCACGAGGTCATCGACCTCATCCTCGAGCACCGGACGCTGAAGAAGATCAAGTCCACCTACGTCGACACCCTGCCTCAGCAGGTCGATCCGCGGACCGGGCGCATCCATACGACGTTCAACCAGACGATCGCGGCCACCGGTCGGCTGTCGTCGATCGACCCGAACCTGCAGAATATCCCGATCCGCTCCCCGCTCGGACGCGAGGTGCGGCGCGCCTTCGTCGCCGCGACCGACGACCGGAGCCGCCTCTTCGACGAGTCGTCGGTGCTCTACTCCGCCGACTACTCGCAGGTGGAGCTGCGCATCATGGCGCACTTTAGTCAAGACAAGTCCCTGCTCGAGGCGTTCAATAACGGCATCGACGTACACCGGGCGACGGCGGCCCAAGTGTTCAACGTGCCGATCGAAGACGTCACACCGGACATGCGCGCGACTGCGAAGACGGTCAACTTCGGGATCATGTACGGCATGCAGGCGTACGGTCTGTCGCGCGACACCGGGATGTCCCGGCAGGACGCGACGCAGTTCATCGAACGCTATATGAAGCAGTTCGACGGCGTCCGCTCCTACCTCGAGGGGACCCTGGCCGAGGCGCAGAAGAACGGTTACGTCAAGTCGCTCTACGGCCGGCGACGCTACGTCCCCGATATCGCCGGCAGCGGGCCACGGCGGCTCGCGGCCGAGCGCGCCGCGCTCAACATGCCGCTGCAGGCCACCGCGGCAGACATCATGAAGATCGCGATGATCGACGTCGCTCGGGAGCTGGAACGCTCGAGCCTCCGGGCGCGGATGCTCTTGCAGGTCCACGACGAGCTGGTGTTCGAGACGCCGGAGTCGGAGGTCGAGCCGTTGCGCGAGCTGGTCTCGACGACGATGCGCGACGCGGCGAAGCTCTCGGTCCCGCTCGATGTCGAGTCGTCAGTCGGCCGAAACTGGGGCGATATGGTCGATCTGGATTAAGTCCGGGGTCGCGTGGGTTATAATGGGATGTCCATCTCGGACCGCGAGGTGGTAGGACAGCAAGGACTGCCGATCACAATGCCAACCTATGAATACGCTTGCGATAGTTGTGGTCATCGCTTCGATGTTCGCCAGAGCTTTTCCGACGACCCGATCCGGGACTGTCCGGCCTGTGGAGCGAGCGTGCGCCGCGTCGTGTACCCATCCGGCGTGATCTTCAAGGGATCCGGGTGGTACGTCAACGACAGTCGCGCCAGCACGACAACCCCCAGCGCGTCGAAGTCCGGGTCGGATTCGCCAGTATCGACCGAGAAACCCGACAAGAAAGAGGCCGTCAAGACCGCCGCGGAATCCTGACCGCGACAGACGGCCCGCCGGATAGCCGGCATCGCAGCCAGACTCGACTCGACGGGGGTGAGCGCCACGAAGCCGCCCCCGTTCTGTTTGTCCCGGTCGCGGGAAGCCCGAAAGGTTGAGCGAGCATGACACTCATGGTCTACAACACGATGACGCGCACCAAGGAGCCGTTCGAGACGATCGAGCCCGGGATCGTGCGGATGTACGTCTGCGGCCCGACCGTCTACGCCGACGCCCACATCGGCCACGCCATGTCGGCGCTGACGTTCGACGTGATTCGCCGCTATCTCGAGTGGAACGGCTACGACGTCCACCACGCCCAGAACTTCACCGACGTCGATGACAAGATCATCATTCGGGCCGCTGAGCTCGGCATGGAACCGCGAGCGTTGTCCGAGCAACTCATCCAGTCGTGGCTCG
>DAOKZM010000007.1:16382-20524 GCA_035325665.1 Thermomicrobiales bacterium
CCGCGCTGAACATCCTGCCGGCGACCGTCTACCCGCGGGCCACCGACGAGATCGACGGGATCATCGAGATGATCCAGGGGTTGATCGACAGCGACCATGCCTATGTGGTCGAGGGCGGCGACGTCAACTACCGGGTCACCAGCTTCGATGAGTACGGCAAGCTTAGCCACCGCAACCTCGACGAAATGATGGCCGGCGCGCGGATCGAGGCCGTTCCGCGCAAGGAGAACCCGGTGGACTTCGTCCTCTGGAAGGCCGCCAAGCCCGGCGAGCCGGCCTGGGATAGTCCCTGGGGACCGGGGAGGCCGGGCTGGCACATCGAGTGCTCGGTCATGGCGATGAAGCACCTCGGCAACACGATAGACATCCACGGCGGGGGGTCAGACCTCATCTTCCCGCACCACGAGAACGAGATCGCCCAGTCCGAAGCATTTCCCGAGAACCGCCCGTTCGCTCGCTACTGGATGCACAACGGCATGCTCCAGCTGGGCGGGGAGAAGATGAGCAAGTCGATCGGCAACCTCATCCCGCTCCGCGAGCTGATCGAGCGCGGGGACGGCCGCGCCTTCCGGCTGGCAGTGCTGCAGTCGATCTACCGCAACCCGCTCGTCTACAACGAGGAGGTGCTCGAAGCCGCCCGGCGCGGCCTCGAGCGGCTCGATACCGCCGCCCGTGGCTACGACCCCGCGGCGACCGCACACGACCCGGTGGCGACCGCCGCGAGCGCCGAGGCGGAGACGCGCTTCCGGGCGGCGATGGACGACGACTTCAACACGCCGGTCGCCGTCTCCGTCCTCTTCGACCTGGCCCGGTCGGCGAACCGCGCTGAAGGGGACGCGAAGCAGACCTACCAGGCGAAGCTGGTCGAGCTGGCTGGCGTGCTGGGCCTGGAGCTCGGGAAGGCCGACGCAGCCGCTGGCGACGCGGCGCCGTTCATCGACCTCCTGCTGGAGGTTCGCGACGAGCTGCGGACCGCGAAGCAGTGGGCGCTCTCGGACAAGATTCGTGACGAGCTTGCGGAACGGGGGATCGTGGTTGAGGACTCGCCCACCGGCGCGACCTGGCGCCGGAAAGATCAGGACTGATCGACCGCGGCGCGACGGCGGCGCGACGGCCGGCGTTGAGCTACTCTACGGCCGCAACGCGGTCCGCGAATCGCTGCTCGCCGGCCGGCGCCGCCACCGCCGGCTGCTTGTCAGCGAGACGGCCGAGGAGAACCAGCGCGTTGAGGAGATCGCGAGCCTTGCCGCCGCGCGCGGTGTCCCGGTCGAGGTCGTCCCGCGTCAACGGCTCGACGAGCGAGCCGGTGGGCATCATCAGGGCGTCGGCCTCGAGACGTCGCCGTACGAGTACGCGGAGGAGATCGACCTGGCGGAGCTCGCGGCGGAGAAGTCCAGCGTGCTGGCGCTGGACGGATTGGTCGACCCGCAGAACGTCGGGACGTTGCTGCGGACGGCCGAGGTCACCGGCATAGCAGCCGTGATCATCCCGACCGACCGGGCGGCGGCGATTACGCCGTCCGTCGTCAACGCGTCGGCCGGGGCGGTCGAGCATCTCGAGATCTATCAGGAGGTCAACCTGACCCGCTGGCTGCAACGGGCCAAGGCCGCCGGCTTCTGGGTCGTCGGGCTTGCCGGCGACGAGGAGGCCGAGCCGCTGTTCGACGTCAACATGAGCCCGCCGGTGGTCGTCGTGGTCGGATCGGAGGGCGCCGGGATGCGGAGGCTCGTCCGCGAGACCTGCGACATCGTCGCGGCGATCCCGATGGTCGGACGGGTTGAGTCGCTCAATGCCGCGGTCGCTGGTTCGATCGCGCTGTACGAGGTCGTCCGCGACCAGGAGGCGCTGTGAACCGTCGCGGTGGTGACTTGGCGATGCGTCGGTATACACTTGTTGGTCGCGTGTCCGGGTCGCAGCGCCGACAAGCGGCCAGAGGCGACGAGCGTCATGGTTCGGCCGCCTGTCGTGAGGGATGACGCGCGCTTCGATCGACTGACAGTGAGGAAGGGTCTTCGTGGTCAAGGTCATACTGATGCAGGACGTCCCGAAGCTAGGCGACGCGGGGACGGTCCAGGACGTCGCGCCGGGGTATGCGCGCAATTACCTGATCCCGCAGGGGATGGCCTCGATCGCCACGAAGGGATCGATCAAGCAGGTCGAGGAGCGACAGGCTGCCGAGGCCCGGCGGATCGCCAAGCAGGAGGAAGAGCTCCGCGGGCTGTCCGAGCGGATCCAGGGCGCCCGGATCGAGATCCAGGTGCGTGCTGGCGAGCAGGGCCGCCTCTACGGCTCGATCACGGCAGCAGACGTCGCCGAGAAGCTTGCTGAGGCCGTCGGCGAGGAGATCGACCGGCGCAAGGTCGACCTCGACGAGCCGATCCGCTCGCTGGGCGAGCACGAGGTCACGATCCGGCTGGTCGGCCGGCTGACGCCGACGATCACCGTGGTCGCCTTCGACCCCGACTACGCCCCCGAGGCGGCCCAGCCCGAGGCTGAGGCTGAATCTGAGACCGAGACGGGCGACGAGGACGACGAAGAGAACGAGTAACCGACGATGGCACAGGCGGTCGACCGGCTACCACCCCATAACATCGACGCGGAGCAATCCGTCCTGGGGTCGTTGCTGATCGACCGCGACGCCGTCATCCGCATCGCCTCGTACGTCAAGCCGACCGACTTCTACCGCTCGGCTCACGGCATCATCTACGAGGCGATCGTCAACCTCTACAACCGCCGCGAGCCGACCGACCTGATCACGCTCGTCGACGAGCTTCGCCGCAACGACCGGCTAGACGACGCTGGCGGCGAAACCTACCTCGCCGAGCTCATCGCCGCGACGCCGACGTCGGTCCACGTCGAGTACTACGGCCGGATCGTCGAGCGCACCGCCACGCTCCGGCGGTTGATCAGCGCCGGCACCGAGGTCGTCACCATCGGCTACGACGACTCGCTCAACGTCGAGGACGCGATCGACCAGGCCGAGCAGGCGGTCTTCAACGTCTCGCAGCGACGCTCGACGCGCGACTTCCGCACGATCGGCGAGGTCCTCGAGGAGTATTTCGACCGGCTCGACACGCTCCACCAGCACAAGGGCACGATCGTCGGAGTACCGACGGGCTATGCCGACATCGACAAGCTGACCGGTGGCCTTCAGCCGTCCGACCTGATCATCGTCGCGGCCCGTCCGGCGGTCGGCAAGTCGTCGCTCGGGCTGGGCATTGCCTACAACTCGGCCGTCCGCTTCGGCAAGACCGTCGGGCTGTTCGTGCTGGAGATGTCGGCCGAACAGATCGTGCAGCGGCTGCTGGCGATGGAGACGGGCATCGACTCCCACCGGCTGCGGCTCGGCTACATCGACGACAGCGAGTGGTCGAGCGTGACGCGCGCGTTCGGCCGGCTGTCCGAAGCGGCGATCTACATCGACGACACGGCGTCGGTCAGCATCATGGACCTGCGCTCGAAGGCGCGACGGCTGCACGCCGAGCGCGGTCTCGACATCATCATCGTCGACTATCTGCAACTGATGACGGCCGGCGGTCGCAACGACAACCGCGTCCAGGAGATCTCGACGATCTCGCGCTCGTTGAAGCAGTTGGCTCGCGAGTTGAACGTACCGGTCGTTGCGCTCGCCCAACTCTCGCGCGCCGTCGAGACTCGCCAGTCGCACGTGCCGATGCTCTCCGACCTGCGGGAGTCGGGCTCGATCGAGCAGGACGCCGACATCGTCGCCTTCATCTACCGCGAGGACGTCTACGACCCCGACACCGAACGCAAGGGGATTGCCGACATCATCGTCGCCAAGCACCGTAACGGCCCGGTCGGCACGGTACACTTGAGGTTCTTCGACCGCACGGCGCGATTCGCGGACCTCGAGATGTACCGCGAGCCGGAGCTATAGCGGCGATTCTTCCCAGCCGAGCCGACCGAAGGACCCACGCCGTGCCCGCCGACCAGGCCGGAGGACCGATGGCTTCCATTCCGGCGTCGATGCTCGCCAGGCTCGTCACTGATGTCTGGCACCCGATCGAGGTCAAGGTGATCCTGGGCCTCGCGGCGATCGGCGGCGTGGCCGACCCGGTACGGGAGGAGACTCTCCTCGGCGATGCGGCATGAGCCCCGGAGATCGCAGAACAGGACCGAGA
>DAOKZM010000008.1:0-6841 GCA_035325665.1 Thermomicrobiales bacterium
ATCCCCGAGTCGGCGGCATTGACACCGCACCCAGGGGAGCTGAGCCGGCTACTCGGCATCGACACGGCCGTGGTATTGGCCGATCCAGTTGGCCACGCCCGCCAGGCCGCGGCTCACTTTCGCCAGGTGGTCATTCTCAAGTCGGGTTACTCGCCGGTGGCGCATCCCGACGGCGACGTCTGGCTAGCGCAGCGGGCGATGCCGGAACTGGCGACGGCTGGCACCGGGGATGTCTTGTCCGGCCTGGTTGGCGGCCTGCTCGCTCAGGGCATGACGCCGTGGGATGCCGCTCGCGCTGGCGTCTTCGCTGGCGCTATTGCCGGCAAGCGTGCGGCGGTGGCTCACGGCACGTTCGGAACCGTCGCGAGGGACGTGATCGGCGCGATCGGTGGCGTGCTGCGAGACCTCTCTGAACCCTCCTTGCGTGCGTGACGAATTGATTGCGGAAGTGATGTAATGTGATGAATACGGACTCCAGCGTGTCGACCATCATGTCGCGCGACGTCGTCACCGTCGCGCCGGAGACGAGCGTCACCGAGGTCGCGCGGTTGATGGTCGAACATGACGTCTCTGGGATCCCGGTCGTCGACGATGGGTTGCTCGTCGGGCTGGTCACCGAAATCGATGTTGTGTCACGGGAGATCGACGTCGATCCGCCCGTCTACGGCACGTTCCTCGACGCCATCTTCCGTTTCCCCTGGGACCGCTCCGACGAGGAGCTCCGGCGCGTGCTGGCGTCGACCGCTGGACAGCTAATGACTCGCGATGTCGAGACGATTGCGCCGGACGCGCCGATCCGCGATGCGGCGAACATGATGTTCAAGCAGGAACTCAACCCGCTCCCGGTCGTTGATGAGCACGGGCGACTGCTCGGAATCATCTCCCGCTCGGACATCGTCCGGCTCGTCGCCGAGGCCTCCGAGATCGCCGAAGGGGGCGCCGAGCCTCGTGACTGAGCCCCACCCGCGCACAAGCGCCGCCGAGTTGTTCACGTTGAACGAAACGCGCGCGATCATCGACCTGGACGCTTATCTGCATAACATCGCGCTCCTGCGGTCGAGCGCTCCCGCGGGCGCCGCGTTCATGGCGATCGTGAAGGCGGACGCCTACGGCCACGGGCTGGTGGAGTGCGGCCGGGCAGCAGCCGCGGCCGGCAGCGAATGGCTCGGGGTCGCCCGGATCGCCGAGGCGATGCGACTTCGCGATGCCTGGGTGGATGCCCCGATCCTCGTGCTCGGCCCGCCGGCCTCCGCCGAGCTGCCGGACGCGATCCGCGCCGGCGTCACCTTGGCGGCAGGCAGCCGGTCGATGATCGACGCGCTGATCGCCGCCGCGCGCCAGGCGGGCCAGCCGGCGCGAGTCCACATCAAGGTCGATATCGGGATGCGGCGATACGGGTTCCTGCCGGACGAAGTCGGGGCTGCGGCCGCGCTCCTTCGAGCGCGACGAGAGATCGAGATCGACGGCGTGTTCAGCCACTTCTCGAGCGCCGATGAGCCAGGCGCCGAGCCAACCGGCGAGCAGATCGCGCTCTTCACCCGTGCCGTCGAAGAGGTCCACCGCGCCGGAGTCGAGCCGCGCTGGGTTCATCTGTCCAATAGCGCCGGGATCATCACCGGCCGGACCGGGCCAACCAACATGGTCCGGGCCGGCGCGGCGACGTACGGACTGTCGCCATCTCCTGAGGTACCGTGTGACGATCGATTCCGGCCGGTGATGTCGATCCGCAGCGTGGTTGCCCGCGTAAGCCAAGCGCCGACGGGCGTAGCCGTTTCCTACAATGCGCTCTATCGCACTACCGGCGACGAGCTCCTCGCGACCGTACCGGTCGGCTACGCCGATGGCCTGCCGCGGCCGCTTGTCAATCAGGGCTGGTTCATTATCGCGGGCAAGCGTCGACCGATCCGTGGCCGCGTCTGCATGGATCAGACGATCGTCGGCGACGCCGACGGCGTGGTTGAGGGAGACGAGGTGATCGTCGTCGGGCCAGCCGCACTCGGCGCGATGACGTTCGAGGATATTGGACCGATGGCCGCGACGAATAACTACGAGGCCGCCACCCGGCTGACCGCCCGCGTCCCGCGGATCTACGTCCGCGGCGGCCAGGTCGTCGCCCGAGAGCATCTGTTGCGGGACGCCGCCCCGAGGTCGGACACCGCCTGACAACGCGCGTGGCCGGCGCGCCAGCGCCGGCCACGTGTCTGAGTCCCGCTGGGGCTAGCCCGTCTGGAACCCGCTGGCGTCGTTGACCAGTGACTCGACATCGCGCTGAACGACGAACGTGCGCCCGGACATCTCGTCCCGGACGTAGCCGAGATGGCGCTCGTCCATCCAGCGATAGATCGTCGGACGGGTCACGCCGAGCCGCTGGGCCGCGGCGCCGATCGAGACGAGCTCCGACGGCTCGTAGGCGCGATACTTTGCCATCGACAGCATCCGGCCCAGCGGCGTCTCCCAGAACGACCGTGGGACGGTGTAATCTTCAGCCATGGGCGGCCAGAACAGTAGCTGCAGCACGCTGTCGATGGCTTCGAGCACCCGGTCCTTCGGCTCGCGGATCTCCCCCCGAGCGAGCTGCGCGAGGCGGAGCAAGTCCGTCCCGAGCGGGCCGCGCCTGAGGGTCGCCATATCGAGCGGGCGTTCCGCCTCGGGGAACAGCCGGCTCACCAGGCGGTGATGATGGCTGTAGACGATCCGGAGCGCCTCGTCGATCACTCCTTGATAGTCAGTCCGTTCGCCCTCCACGCCTGCTCCTTTCGCGCGGCGCACCGTGTATGTCCTCCCTGTACGTACCCATTGTATCTGCATTCCTGCGATCCCGTCAATCGGTAGGCGGGCGAAGAGGTGTCGTTTGTACGCGGGGGAAGGTGGCAGGCGAGGATTATCCGCAAACGCGAAACGCCGGTGGCCACATGCGCGTTCGGGCACCTGCTATAGTAGGAGTTCTGACCGGACATAGTCCGACCGGCCGAGGAGCGATTCGTGCGCGTTATCTGGCGCATCCTGACCTATCTGAAGCCCTACCGATGGCGCCTCATCATTGCCTATGCGTGCCTGTTCATTGCTATTGGTGCTCAGCTCGCCGTACCCCGCCTCGTCCAGCAGGTGATCGACGAGGGCATCGTCAAGGATGACCGGTCGGCGATCCTGACCGGCTCGCTCCTTATCATCGGTGTCGTCGCCGTACAGTCCGGTTTCACGTATGTCCGCTCGTATCTGTTCCAGGCGCTGGCCGAGCGCGTCGCGACCGACGTCCGGCGCCAGCTCTACGGTCACCTGCTGAAGCTGCCGTTCCAGTACTTCGATACAGCCCAGTCCGGCCAACTGATGTCGCGCGCGACCGAGGACGTGAACGCGATCAGGCGCTTCCTGATGTTCTCGCTTCGCATGGCGATCTACAGCCTGACGGTGCTGGTCATCGTCAGCATCCTGCTGCTGCGGGAGCACCTCACGCTGGCGCTGCTATCGCTGGCGGCGATGCCGGTGTTGGCGTTCACCGCCGTCTACTTCTCGGTGCATGTCCGGCCGATGTTCTCGCGCGTCCAGCAGCAGTTCGGCGAGATGTCGAGCGTCCTCCAGGAGAACTTGGCGGGGACGCGCGTCGTCCGTGTGTTCGCCCGCGAGGATGCAGAGATCCGCAAGTTCGACCGATCGCTGGATGATCTCTACTCACGACAGATCGAAGCGATTCGCTACTACTCGTTCTTCTTCCCGTTCATGCAGCTCCTCGCCGGCATCTCGCTGGGGATGGTCCTCTGGTACGGCGGCCGGCAGGTGCTGAACGGCTCGCTCTCGGTCGGCACGTTCGTTGCGTTCAACCTGTACCTGACGCTGCTGGCGATGCCGCTACGCCAGCTCGGCTGGATCATGAACTCGGTCGCGCGGGCGATCGCCTCGGGCGACCGCATCTTCGAGGTAATCGACACCCGGCCGGCGATTCGCAACCGGCCTGACGCGATCACCCTCGACGCGCCACGCGGCGATGTCGTCTTTCGCGACGTGACGTTCACCTACCCGAACACCTCGCGTCCAGCTATCCGCGATGTCAGCTTCGCGGCCCCGGCCGGCACGGTCGTCGGCCTGATCGGCGCTACGGGCAGCGGCAAGACTACCGTTCCCAGCCTGCTCGCGCGCTTCTACGAAGCGACACATGGGACGATCACCTTCGACGGCATCGACGTTCGTGGGATCGAGCTCGCCAGCCTGAGGCGAAATGTCGGCTTCGTCCTTCAGGAGACGTTCCTGTTCTCAACGACGATCCACGACAACATCGCCTTCGGCAACCCGACCGCGACGCGAGAGCAGGTCGAGGCAGCGGCGCGCATCGCCCAGGCGTACGAATTCATCAGCGAGATGCCGGAGGGCTTCGACACGCGGCTTGGAGAGCGTGGCGTGTCGCTCTCGGGCGGCCAGCGTCAGCGAGTCGCGATCGCGCGGGCGATCTGCGCGGACCCACGAGTGCTGGTTTTCGATGACGCAACATCGAGCGTCGATACCGAAACCGAGTATGAGCTGCAGCAGGCGCTCGGCCGGGCGATGTCTGGCCGCACGACGTTTATCATTGCGCAGCGGGTTTCGAGCCTGAAGGATGCCGACGAGATCCTCGTCTTCGACGCTGGCCAGATCGTCGAACGCGGGACGCACCGCGATCTGATCGCCCGCGACGGCCACTACGCGCGACTGTACGCCTTGCAGCTCAAAGATCAGGAGGAGTTCGTCACGGCGGCCGACTAGGCCCAGCGGACACGACCTATGTACCGCGCGACCGATCCCGACGACCTCCTCGGCAAGGCATACGACAGCCGGGTTGCCCGCCGCCTCGTCGCGCAGGTGCGCCCGTACCGCCGTTCGGCGCTCATTGCGCTCGGCCTCGTCCTCCTCGTCACCCTCTTCGAGCTGGCGATCCCGTACTTGTTCGGGCTCGCGGTCGATGTCGTCCGCGACGCGATTGACGGGACGAGCGGGCGGGGCTTCCTCGGCCGTACCGGCGGCGACGCGCTCAACGCGCTCGGGATCGCCTTCGTCGCGGTCTTGCTGCTCCGCTTCGTCGCACGCTACTTCGAGATGTTCCTGATGGGCCAGGTCGGCCAGCGCATCGTCTACGACTTGCGCTCGTCGATGTTTGCCCACATCCAGCGGCTCGGCATCCGCTACATCGACCGGCGCGGCGTCGGGTCGATCATGTCACGCCTCCAGAATGATGTCTCGGTCATCGACCAGCTGTTCGCCGATGGCCTGGTAGACATCCTGTCGCAGGTCGCGCTGCTCGTCGGCATCATCATCCTGATGTGGCTGACCAACTGGCAGCTCGCTCTGGTGGCCTTCGCGCTGCTGCCGCTGATGGTCGTCATGATGCGCTTCTGGCGACGGCGGGCGATCCTGACCTACCGCCAGACCCGGATCACCATCGGCCGGGTCAACGGATTCCTGGCCGAGAACATCGCTGGCATGCGGGTCATCCAGTCGTTCACCCGCGAGCCGCGCAATCTCGCGAGGTTTACCGACATCAACGACGAAAACCTCGACGCGAACCTCGACGCGGCACGCCTCTCGGCGTTCCTCTTCCCGTTCGTCACCTTTGTTGAGTACGTCACCATCGCGCTGGTGCTCTACGTCGGCGGCCGGATGGTCGGCGGCGTCGCGTTCACGGTCGGCGAGCTTGTCACGTTCGTCGCCTACGTCGGACGCTTCTACGAGCCGATCAACCAGCTCTCGCAGGCCTACAACACGCTTCAGGCGGCGACGGCGGCCGGAGAGCGGATCTACTCCATTCTCGACGCCGAGCCGGAGATCACCGACGCGCCGGGCGCGGTCGATCTGCCCCGTATCAAAGGCCACGTCGTCTTCGACCGCGTCCGCTTCGGGTACGACGAGGTCGAGGTGCTCCACGACATCAACCTGGAGGTCCAACCCGGGGAGTCAATCGCGTTCGTCGGCGAGACCGGGGCCGGCAAGTCATCGATGATCAACCTGCTGACCCGCTTCTACGACGTCCGCGATGGCGCGATCCGCATCGACGGCTACGACATCCGCGACGTGACCCAGCAGTCGCTCCGCTCGCAGCTCGGCGTCGTTCCACAGGACACGTTCCTCTTCGCTGGGTCAATCCGCGACAATATCCTGTTCGCCCGCCCGGACGCGACCGAGGACGAGATGGTCGCGGCGGCGAAGGCCGTCGGCGCCCACGAATTCATCGTCGACCTGCCGGGCGGCTACGACGCAGAAGTCCACGAGCGCGGCGCGACCCTCTCGGTCGGGCAGCGGCAGCTGATCTCGTTTGCCCGGGCGCTCATCTCCAACCCCCGGATCATCATCCTCGACGAGGCGACGTCCAGCGTCGATACTGAGACGGAGCTCGTCATCCAGGCGGCGCTGCGGAGGCTGCTAGCCGGGCGGACGTCGTTCATCATCGCCCACCGGCTGTCGACCACCCGCGAGTCGAGCCGGGTGGTGGTGCTCGATCACGGCCGGATCGTCGAGGTCGGCTCCCACGATGATCTGCTGGACCGCCAAGGCGCCTACCACAAGCTCTACACGATGCAGTTCCGCGCCGCGGCCGCGGCGGACTGACAAGAACGCTACATTCCCAGCTCGAGCTGCCGCGCTGGGAGCGCGGTCACCTCGGTCCGCTCGTAGCGCGCCAGCACGCCGACCGGCGTCGACAGACCGGCCAGCGAGACCGCTTCGCGAGCGCTAGCGATAGCGATGTCTGGCGCGTTGTTCTTGTCGGACAGGTGTGCCAGCCAGATCGCGCGCGTTCGGTTACTGGCAGCCGCGACGAGGGCAGTCGCACAATCGTCGTTGCTCAGATGGCCGGTCGGGCTCTCGATCCGCCTCTTCA
>DAOKZM010000008.1:6851-16377 GCA_035325665.1 Thermomicrobiales bacterium
GGGGCCGACCCGGAGCATCCGCCGGTCGTAGTTCGACTCCAGCACGATGACATCGGCGTCTCGCAGCGCCTCGATCACCGGCTCGCCGACGTAGCCGAGGTCGGTGAAGATGGCGACCCGCATCCGTCCGTCATCGACGATGAACCCGCATGGCTCGGCGGCGTCGTGCGAGACCGACACAAACTGGATCTCAACACCCGATTCGGCCAGCCGCTCTCCGGCCGTCCGGCGGCTGAACGGCCGTTCGGAGCGAATCGCCTGGAACGTGCCGTGGGTCGTGACGATCGGGCTTCCGGTCCGGCGGGCGATCGACTCGATCGAGCGGACGTGGTCGATGTGCTCGTGGCTCACGACGATTGCGGCGAGGCGATCCTGCGCATCGAAGTCGCGGAGAGCCGCCTGGACGGTCCGCACGCCGACACCGCAATCGACAAGCAGCGCGATATCGCCGGTGTCGAGGAGGAACCCGTTGCCGCTGCTGCCTGATCCCAGCGAGACGATGCGCATCATGCTCCGGCCGGCGGCGCGAAGATCGCCCGCCCGACGCGGACGATCGTGGCGCCCTCCTCGACGGCGACCTCGTAGTCGTTGGTCATGCCCATCGACAGCTCATTCAGCGGGGCATCGGGGTACTCGAGCTGGAGGCGATCACGCAACTCGCGTAGCCCGGCGAAGACCGGCCGCGTCTCTTCCGGCGCAGTCGTTAGCGGAGCCATCGTCATCAGCCCGCGCAGCTCCAAGTTCGGTCGGATCAGCACCGCCTCGACGTGAGCGGCGGCCTCGTCCGGGGCGCAGCCGTGCTTCTGATCCTCGCCCGCCACATTGACCTGCAGCAGGATCGACTGCACGACACCCTCGGACGCACAGCGAGCCTGGAGCGCGTCGATCAGCGATAGCCGATCGACCGAATGGATTAGATCGAACCTCCCAACGGCGTGGCGCACCTTGTTGGTCTGGAGGCTGCCAATGAGATGCAGCACGAGATCGTTCGGCACTCCTGCAAACTTGGCGACCGCATCCTGGACACGGTTCTCGCCGAAGTGGCGCAGACCGGCGGCATACGCTGCGTCGACCTCGGGCCGCCCGACCGTCTTGCTCACCCCGACGAGTGTCACCGAGCCGGCATCGCGCCCAGCCCGCTCGACGGCGATCGCGATCCGCTCCTGGACGGCCGCGATTCGCGCGATGACGTCGGCGGCAGTCGATGTCATGGCTCGCTCCTCTCGGACAACTGCGCCACCATAAGCATACGACCGGCCGTCGCGGCCCCGCTGCCTGCGGCGCGATAGGAGAAGAAGCGTTCGACCTGGCAGCGCACGCAGACTCCGCTGACCTCAATGTTGCGCTCGGCGACCCCTGCCGCTATGAGGGCAAGCCGGTTTGCCGACCATAGGTCGAAGTGCGACCCGCCGGCCACGATTGCCTCCTCGGCACGGTCAACGCCGGTGCCGCGCCAGGCATCGACCACCTCGGCGCCGACCTCGTAGCAGCACGGACCAATCGACGGGCCGATGCCGACTCGTAGGTCGGCGGGGTCAGAGCGAAACGCCTCGCGCATCGTATCGATGGCTGCCGCCGCGATGCGGCCCACCGTGCCGCGCCAGCCGGCATGGACGACCCCGACCGCGTGGGCGACCGGATCGTAGATCACGAGCGGGACGCAATCGGCGACGATGACGCCGAGGGCGACGGACGGATCAGCGGTGACGAGGCCGTCGGTAGTTGGAAAGCCGTCGAACGCGGGATATCGGCCGCGGCCGCGGCTCCCTGCGTCGACGACTTCGACGTGATTACCGTGCGTTTGCCGTCCGACCGTCAGCGCTTCCGGATCGATCGCCATCGCATCGAGGAACGCCGTGCGATTCGTCTCGATCACCTCGGGTGTCGTGCCTCGCCCGTGACCAACGTCTCCCTCGTGACCGTCACCAATCCGTCGGCCACTCATGCCGTGGACCAGGGGCAGGCTGGCCAGCGATGCGAAGCGGAATGCGACGCGGTCGTCGAGGGTCACTGCTCCTCCGTCGCGGCGCGCAGGATGATCTGGTCGACGACGAGCTCGACCGGCGCCAGGTCGTCGGTGAAGACCCGGTCGTGGCCCGCCCATTCACGGATGTTGCCGGTGGCTAGCGCGATGTCACCAACCTGCCGGATCAACGAGTCTTCGGGAATCCTGGCGATGTTAGCGGCGAAGTTGGCAACGTCGGTGGGCTGCTTGGTGGCGATGACCATGCTGTTCGTGAATTGCTCGACGTCGATGATGTAGACATTCGGAAAGACGGACGCCATCGTCGCAGCCATCACGTCGACGAGACGGAAGTCGGTCGATGTCCGCCCGGCATTGAGCACGACGACACCATCGTCGTTCAGATGGTCACTCGCCGACTGGAAGAACTCTTTGGTCGTCAGGTGGAACGGGATGTAGGGTTGACGATAGGCGTCGACGCCGATGACATCGTACTTCCGGTCGGTGCGGCTCAGATAGTAACGGCCGTCGTCCACGACCACGTTGAGGTTCGGCTCGTTCATGTCGAAGAATCGGCGGCCGATGTCGACGATCTCGCCGTCGATCTCGACCCCATCAATCGGGATCGGGCCGTGCGCCTCGGTGAACTGCTTGGCGACGGTGCCGGCCGCCAGCCCAATCAGCAGCAGGCTCTCGACGTCGTCGGGGGTCTCATTCGTGTTGAAGTACGGACCGACGATGAAGTAGTCCCACGGCCCGCCAGTCAGCTGCTGGTCGGGTGAGTAGATCGAGTGCGTCGCGTGACCCTCATTCAGCGCCAGCCGCGTCTCGCCGCGGTAGTCGATCACCTGGACGTAGTTGTATGGCGTCTCCGCCTCGTAGATGACCCGGCCGTACTCGGGCGGCCGGATCAGCCCCGACGGCTGAATCACCGGCACGAGCGCGACGAGCAGCAGCATCGCCAGCGAGAACACGACCTCGCGGACAGCGGGAATCGCCGCGAGCGCCAGGACCGACGGAATCACCAGCGCCAGCGAGAGCAGCAGGAACGTCGTCCGGGTGCCGAAAGCGGGGATCAGGACGAACGTCGGCAGGAAGCTGCCGATGATCGACCCGACCGTGGACAGCGCGTAGAGCGATCCGGCGGTGTTGCCGGCCGAGGCGACATCGTCGAGCCGCAGCCGGACGGCGAACGGCGAGACGCAGCCAAGCAACGTGATCGGCACGGCGAAGAGTAGCATCGTGCCCAGGAGCGAGCCGTAGAACGCCCCCACCGAGACGTTGTCGAACGCCGACAGCGAGATTTCGAGGATCGGCCGCGACAGCATCGGGATGAAGGCGACGCTGAATCCGGCGACGGCGGTTAGCGTGAACAGCAGCTCTGGCTCGGGATGCCGATCGGCAAGCTTGCCACCGAGGAAATAGCCAATCGACAGATATAGGAGCGTCAGGCCGATCAGGTTCGCCCAGATGAAGGTGGAGGACCCGAAGTACGGCCCGACCAGCCGCGACGCGCTGGTTTCGACGGCGATGCTGCACACGCCACCGACGAAGACGATTGACGAGAGGACCGCGCCGCGCGGGTTGAGCCAGGCCGGCCGCCCGCGCGACGCGCTGTATGATGCCGACACCACGCGCTAGTAGCTCTCCAAGTTAATCGGGACGTCGATCAGCACCGGCATGTCGCTCGACTTCGCCCGCTGCAGCGCCGCGGTCAGCTCCTCCGGCGTGTTTGCCCGGATACCCTCGATTCCGTAGGCGTCGGCGAGCTTGACGTAATCCGGATTTACGAGATCGACCGCGACGTATCGGCCGGGGTAGGTGCGCTTCTGCGCCGCCTTGACCGCAGTATGGGTCGCGTCATTGAAGATCACCATGGTGATCGGAATGCGGTGGTGGACTGCCGCGCCAATCTCTTCCATCGTGAACTGGAAGCCACCATCGCCCGTCATCGATACGACCTGCTGATCCGGGCAGGCGACCTTGGCGCCGATCGCGGTCGGCATCGCCGAGCCGAGCGTGCCGAAGCCGCGCGGGAACGTGTAGGTCCGCGGCTCGTAGACCGGGAAGTAGCGGACTCCCTCGTAGGCCATCATGGTCATGTCATTGCAGAGGATCGCGTCGCGGTCCATCCCGGCCCGCAGCGCGTCGAGGTACTGCACATATCCGGCAGTGCGGGCGTCGGCCGGCTCCTGGAGCCGGTCGCGTGCCTGGGCGACGGCGCCCTCGTCCCAGCGGCTCTTGGGCATCGCGCCGTCAGCGACCCGTGCCAACAACTGGTCGAGCGCCGCGGTCGCATCGGCGACGATGCTGACCTCGGTCTGGTAGCGCTTGCCGTGCTCGCTCGGGTCGATGTCGATGTGGATGACGTTGGCCGGCAGGGGCATAGAACCCCCGCCGGTCGTCCGGACGCCGAGTCCCGTGCCAACCACGATCGCCAGGTCGCTGCCGCGCATGATCTCGATCGTCGGGTTGTCGCCGGACCAGCGGTAGCCGAACGAGCCCACCGCGTAGGGGTGGTCCTCCGGGATAGCACCCTTGCCCATCAGCGACATAACGACGGGCGCGCCGAGGCCCTCGGCTAGTTGCGTGACGCGCTCCGCCGCCTCGGCCGACACCGCGCCACCACCGGCGAAGATCATGACCTTCGAGGCAGCGGAGATTAGCTTCGCGGCAGCATCGATCTCGGCGGAGATGTCGGCGGCGGGCGGTGGGCTGGCCGTCTTCACGTCGCCGAGCTCGAGCTCCTCGGCCATCACGTCGATCGGCACCTCGAGGTAGACCGGCCGCGGCCGGCCACTGGCCAGCGCCGCGAACGCCTCATCCATCGCCGCCGGGATCTCGTCGGCGCTCATGACCCGCTTCGCCCACTTGACGAACGGGCGCATGACGGCCATCTGGTCAGTGATCTCGTGCAGATTGCCTTCGAGCGAGTCGAGGTACTTGCGCTCGAGGTTGGTGGCGATGAAGAACACGTTCGACGAGTCGGCGAACGCTTCGCCGGCCGCGGTTGCGGCGTTGGTGACACCCGGACCGGTGACGATCAGCGCGACCCCCGGCTTGCCGGTGGCGCGGTAATAGCCGTCGGCCATGAAACCGACGCCCTGCTCGTGGCGCGCGAGGATGTTGGTCATCGTCGGGTGGTCGAAGAGGACGTCGTAGATGTCGAGGTTATGCACCCCGGGGATGCCAAACACCGTATCGACGCCGTTCGCTTCCAGCGCCCGCACGATCGCCGCGCCGCCCCGCACCCGGCTCCCAACAGAGATCGCCATCGTCCTCGGTCCCTCCCGGCCATGATCAACTCCCGCGACCCACTCACTCGGCCAAGTATATGCAGTCGCGCCGCTGCCGGTACGATACGCGCGTGGAAAGGAGCGTCGATGCAGTCGGTCTGCGTGTTCTGCGGGTCGCGACCCGGCGAAGACCCGTCGCACCGGGCGGTTGCCGCCGAGTTCGGGCGGCTGCTGGCCGCGTCGGGCCGGCGGCTGGTCTTTGGCGGTGGCGATGTCGGGCTGATGGGCGACGTGTCGGCCAGCGCGTATGGTGCCGGCGGCGCGGTCGTCGGGGTCATCCCAGCGTCGCTCATGGAGCGCGAGCTGCGGCACCCACCAGAGGTCGAGCTGCGCGTGGTCCGGACGATGCACGAGCGTAAGGCGCTGATGGTCGAGCTGTCCGACGGATTCGTCGCGCTTCCCGGCGGCTTCGGCACGCTCGACGAGCTGTTCGAGATCGTGACCTGGTCGCAGCTCGGCATCCATCGCAAGCCGGTCGGCCTGCTGAATGCCGGCGGATTCTACGACGCGTTGCTGGCGTTCCTCGACCAGCTCGTCGCAGCCGGGTTCCTGCTGCGCCGCCACCGGGACCTGCTGATCGTCGCCGACGAACCGGCGGAACTGCTGGACCGTATGGAGCGCTGGGTCGCTCCCGACCTTGCCATCTGGGCTGAGATCGACGAAGTTTGACCGATCTGCGTCGGGCTACGGATTCACTGCTCTGCGTACAAGAGCGATTATCCGCAAACTGAATTGGGAGCGACTCCCCTGCCGCGGATGAGCGTCTGGCGGCGTTCCGGGCGAGTGAGTGAATCGTGAGGGAATGATGAGCGACACGGAACCGGACCTGTTGATCGCATCAGACGGCCAGGTCGTGACCTGGACGCTGAACCGCCCGGCGGTCCGCAACGCGGTGAATCTGGCGCTGCTGCAGCGGCTCGACGCTGAGCTCGACGCGCTCCGGCGTGAGCCGCCGCGCGTCCTGATCCTCGGCGCGACCGCTCCGGGATTCAGCGCTGGGATCGACCTCAAGGAGTCGCGTGGCGCGTCAGCCGAGTTCGCGCACCAGCGCGTGACGCTGATGCACCGCGTGCTCGACAAGCTGCGGCGCTTTCCGTCGCCGGTCATCACCGCGATCGACGGCGTCTGCGCCGGCCTGGGGACGGAGCTCGCGATCTCCGGCGACCTGCGCGTCGCATCACCTGGCTCGCGGTTCGGCTATCCGGAGCCACGGGTGGCCGTCCCATCTCCCGCTCACCACCTGGTCGCGCTGGTCGGGCTGGCCCGCGCCCAGGACCTTCTGCTGACCGCGCGGTGGATGGGCGCCGACGAGGGCGAGCGGATCGGGCTGGTCAGCCGCGTCGCCGACGATGTGGACATCGCCGCCCGCGAGCTGGCAGCTGAGGTCGCGAAGCTCTCGCCGATCTCGTTGATGCTGACCAAGGAGAACATGAGCCTCAGTATCCACGCCGGCGTCGAAGCCGCTTCGCGTCACCACATCGACGGCGTCACCAGCGCCGCCTGGACGAGCGACCGCGCCGAGGCGCTGGCCGCCTTCGCCGAGCGGCGCGAGCCGTCGTTTACTGGCTCGTGAGCCGAAGGGAGAGACGATCGTGAGTGGCCCACTGGAGGGCGTCCGCGTCCTCGAGCTGAGCCGGCACCTGGCCGGCCCGTTCGCGTCGATGACCCTCGGAGACCTCGGCGCCGACGTCATCAAGGTCGAGCCGCCCGGCCGCGGCGACGACACCCGCAGCTTCCCGCCCTACTGGAACGGCGAGAGCACCTACTATCTGAGCGCCAATCGGAACAAGCGCAGCATCACGCTCGACCTCAGCACTGATAATGGCCACGAGGTCGCGCTGTCGCTCGTCAAATCGTCCGATATTCTGATCGAGAACTTCCGGCCCGGCACGATGGAGCGCTGGGGGCTGGGTTATGACCAGTTGCGCGAGGTGAACCCGCGGCTGATCTACTGCGCGATATCGGCGGCATCGCGACCGCGCCGGGGTGGACCTGCTGATGCAGGCATACGCTGGCCTGATGAGCATTACCGGCGAGGAGCACGGCGCGCCGGTCCGGGTCGGCACGTCGGTCGTCGACCTGACGGCCGGCGCGAACGCCGTCCAGGGCATCCTCGCGGCGCTGTACGTCCGGGAGCGGACCGGGCGCGGCCAGCGCGTCGAGAGCTCACTGCTCGAGGGACAGGTCTCCTGGCTGACCTATCACGCCACCGCCTACTTCGCCTCCGGCGAGGTTCCCGGGCGACTCGGCTCCTTCCACGCCAGCGTCGCGCCATACGGCGCGTTCCCGACGCGCGACGGCTACTTGGTCGTCGCCGTCGCCACCGACGCACTCTGGCGACGGTTCTGCGGCGCGCTCGAACGGCCCGACCTGATCGACGACCCACGCTTCGCCACTAACGTCCAGCGCTGCGCCAACCGCGACGCGCTGCACGAGACGCTCGTCCCGATCCTCGCCGGTCGTGGAGCAGCGGCCTGGGCGGCGGCGATGGACGCGGCCGGCGTGCCGTGCAGCCCCGTCAACTCGATCGACACCGTCTTGGGCCTGCCGCAGGTCCGGCATCGTCAGATGGTAGTCGATGTCCCACGCGATGACCTCCCCGATCTGCGCGTCCCCGGCGTTGCGATCAAGCTCTCCGAGACGCCCGGCAGCGTCCGGATCCCGCCTCCGCGGCTCGGAGAACACACCGACGAGATCCTCGCCGAACTCGGCTACGACCAGGACCGGATTGCGAAGTTGAGGCAGAACGACGTTCTCTGAGCGCCTACTCGAACCGCGCGCTGTCCTCGCGCCGGCCGCGCCACCAGTCGGCGGCAGGCATGGCCCGTTTGCCGGCTGGCTGGACGCGGTCGAGCCGGAGGACACCATCACCGGTCCGGACGACGACCTCGCCTCCGTCGATCACAACATCCCCCGGCGGGCCGTCAGCGAGTCCTTTCGCGCCGGCGGTCGCCGCGACGACGCGCAGTCGCTCGCCGTTGAGGGTGGTCCAGGCAACTGGCCACGGATCGGCGGCGCGGACGAGACGTTCGATCTCTGTCGCCGGTCGGCTCCAGTCGATCCGCGCGTCGGCGGTCGTCCACTCGCGAGTATAGGTGGCCCCGTCGTCGCCCTGCTCGATCGGTACGCGCTCGCTTCGCGCGTAACCGAGCGCCACGGCCGGGAGCATCTCGGCGGCGAGGTCGGCCAGGCGCGCTGAGAGCGTGCCGGTCGTGTCGTCTCGCGCAACGCCGATCGCGCACTGGGCGACGAGCGGTCCGGCGTCCAGCGCGCGGACGAGCTTCATGATTGACACGCCGGTCGTCGGGTCGCCGTTCAGGATCGCTGCCGGGATGGGCGTCGCGCCGCGGTAGCGCGGTAGCAGCGACGGGTGCACGTTGAGGCAGCCGAGCGGCGCAAGCTCGAGCGCAGTCTTGCGCAGAATCTCACCGTAGGCGACCACGACGAGGAGGTCCGGCTGCTCCTGGCGCATTCTGTCGAGTACGGCGGAATCGCGCAGTGTCTCCGGCTGGATGACGTCAATCCCAAGCGCCTCCGCGGCAACGCGCACCGGAGGCGGGGTCAGGCGCCTGCCGCGGCCGGCCGGCCGGTCCGGCTGCGTCACGACCAGCCGGACGTCGATCTCAGGATGCCGCGCCAGCGCCTCGAGTGAGGGTATGGCGATCTCCGGTGATCCGAGAAAGATGACGCGGAGTTTGCCGATCGTGGTCGCCGCTTTCGTGCCCGCCGCAGCGTGACTGCTCAAGGGACGCCTCGCTTACAGCCCATGGACACCATCCAATGCGTTGCGTCACGTCGCTGCCGCGAGTATAGGAAGCGCCGAAACGGACGGTCAATTGGGAGCCTGTCCCAGCCGCCGGTAAGATACGCTGTTGTGAACATTCGACGACCGACGCCGACGCCACATGCGATCGCACTGTTCGCCATCTTCATGCTCGCGGCTCTCCTGCGTGTCTACGGCATGAACTGGGACCAGGGGCTATATCTCCATCCGGACGAGCGATTCATCGCGATCGTCTCGTCGGAGCGCATCGACCTGCCATCTCTCCAGGATGTCGGCTTGCTGTTCGACCCCGCTCACAGTCCGATCAACCCTCGCCGCGACGGGCCGGACGGGCGGCCGTTGTCGTTCGCCTACGGCACCCTGCCGCTTTATGTACAGAGCGTCGCCAGCTGGGCCGTCAACCTCGTCGCCCAGGACGACTACCAGACGTACGGGAACCTGTACCGCGTCGGGCGACCATTGACCGTCACGGTGGATCTCGGC
>DAOKZM010000008.1:16387-19935 GCA_035325665.1 Thermomicrobiales bacterium
GCACGCTGCTTGTCGTCTACCTGTTGGCCCGCCGGCTGGCCAGCCGCGCGGCCGCGCTGATCGCCGCGCTGCTCTACGCGACGGCGGTGCTGCCGATCCAGCTCAGCCACTTCTTCACCGTCGATGTCTGGCTTACCTTCTTCGTCACCGCGACGCTTCTGCTGGCGATCCGTTTCGCCGACCGTCCGTCCGTCGGTCGAGCGCTGGCGCTCGGCATCCCGGTCGGCTGCGCGTTTGCGACGAAGGCCAGCGTCGCGGCGTTGCTGCTCCCGCTCGGGCTCGCAGGGCTCGCGACCATCGTTCGCTCCGCCGACCGGCGGCTGGTTGCCGGTCAACTCGCCCTCGCCGGGATAGTCGCCGTCGGGGTCTTCACTATCTTCGAGCCATACGCGATCGTGCATCCCGGACCATTCTTCGACGACATCGGGACCCAGGCGGAGATCGTCCGCGGCCACTTCGACGTGCCATTCACCCGGCAGTTCGTCGGGCTGACCCCGGGACTCTACGAGGCGCGGAATCTGTTCCTCTACGGCCTCGGCCCGGCGTTTTTGCTGGCGAGCATCGCCGCGACCGTCTGGGCGGTCCGCCACACCTGGCGCCGTCGCGATCTTGCCTACGGTGTTCTGCTGATCTGGGTCGCCGGATACGGCGCAACGCTGCTGATGACCGAGGCTCGCTTCCTCCGCTACTCGCTGCCGCTGGCGCCGGTGTTCGCGATCCTTGTTGGCGCGCTGGTCGCCCGCCCGGTCCCCGCACGCCTCCAACGACCCCGCGCGGTTGCCACGGCAGTCGTGCTCGTCGTGACAGCGGTCTGGGCCTTCGGCTTCGTCTCGATTTACAGCCACGAGAACTCGCGGATCGCGGCGTCGCGCTGGATGTTCGCCAACGTCCCCGTCGGCGCAGCGGTCTCGGTCGAGACGTGGGACGACGCGCTACCGCTCCCCTACCCCGGTGCTCCGGCCAACACCTACGTCCAGGTCCCGTTCGACATGTACGGCGACCTCCCGCCCGACGACAAGGTCCAGCAGATCGCCAGCAATCTGGCGGCGGTGGATTATGTCATCCTGTCGAGCGACCGCCTGGTCGATTCAGTCGATAACGAGCCGTGGCGCTATGCGGTGCAGATCGACTATTACCGCCGACTGACGGCCGGTCAGCTCGGCTTCCAGCTGGTCTACGAGGGCAAGGTCGAGCCGGGCTTGTTCGGCCTGCGGCTCGACGACCGCACCGCCGACGAGAGCTTCACCGTCTACGACCACCCGCACGTTCGCATCTACCGGAAGGTCGATGCGCTTCCGGCCGAGGAGATTCGGCAGCGTCTCCTCTGGGGCGCGTCGCAGCCGTGGTACCCAATGCGTGATGCGCCGAGCAAGACGTTGATGCTCGGGCATCCTGCCAGCGAGACTCCGATCACTGAGGACGCCGCCTGGAACTCCCTCGCGGTCGAGCACGCTCCTGTGGCGATCGTGTTCTGGCTGCTGGCGGTCGAGTTGCTCGGGCTAGCCGTCGGCGATACGATGCTCCAGCTCGCGCGGATCACCGTGCTGCCGGTGGCGGCGGTCGCGCTCCGGCGCTCGCCGGAGCGCGGCGCTTTCTCGGCACGGCTGATCGGGCTCCTCGCGGTCGGCTGGCTCGTGTGGATTGGCGCCAGCCTCGGCTGGTGGCCGGCGCGCTCGATTGTGGCTGCCGCTGCCGCGCTGGCGCTTGCGGCGCTCTGCTTGGGCTGGTTTGTCTTCCGCGCACGCGCCGGCAACCCGATCGTCCTGCCGACGGCTCGCGCCTGGCTCGGCAGCCTCGCCATCTGGGGCGTGGCCTTCGCCTTCTTCCTCGCGCTCCGAGGCGCCTACCCGGATTTCTGGCAGACTTGGTTCGGCGGCGAGAAGCCGTTCGAGTTGGCCTACCTGCGCGCGATCGCCCGCTCGACCGAGTTCCCGCCCTACGACCCCTGGTACTCAGGCGGGACGATCAACTACTACTACTATGGTTGGCACCTCGTCGCGACGCTCACCAAGCTGACCGGCGCTGGTGTCAGCCTCGGCTTCCAGCTCGCGGTCGCCACGATCCCGGCGCTTCTCGTCCTCCAGACTGCGGGACTCGCGACGACGGTAGTGGAACGTTGGCGTCGCCGGCCCTCGACCGGACTGCTGGTCGTCGGAGCGATCGCGGCGATCGTGGCCGTCAGCTTCGCCGGCAATCTGGACGCGCTGGGGCAGATCGTAGAGAACCGTGGCGCGTCGGCGTCCACCTTCGACTTCTGGCGCAGCACGCGGGTCATAGACTTCACGATCAACGAGTTCCCCTACTTCACCGCTATCTGGGCCGACCTGCATCCCCACCTCATCGACCTGCCGGTCATTATGCTCGTTCTGACGCTGGTCGCTGCCCTGATCCTGACGCCCCGGCTAGATCGGCAGACGCTCGCCGTCACGTTCGGAATCCTCGCGCTGGCGCTCGGGACCGCCGCGGTGACGAATTCTTGGGACGCGCCGTTGTGTGCCGGCGCGATCCTCGCGGGCGGCGTCTGGGCCGGTTCCGGGCTCGGGGGCCGCGCTGGAGCGGCCATCGTGGTTGGCGCGGCCGCCTCGGTTGCGGCGGCCGCTGCGATGTTCCTGCCGTTCTTCGCCGGGTTCTACAGCGTCGTCGGCCAGGTGAGTCGGACGGCGAAGGGGTCGCCACTGGGCGAGTTCCTGACGGTCTGGGGCATCTTCTTCGCGGTCGTCATTGCCGCCGCCATCGCCGATGGCGTCGTCCGAGGCCGGCGCGAGCCAGGCTGGCGCGACGCAGTCGTCACCGCGATCGCCTGTCTCGCTGGCGGGACCTTCGCGTTCCTCGTCGTCGTCATTCGCGGCGATTCGCTGCCAGTCGGGGCATTTGTCGCGCTGTGGCTGGCGGCGGGCATCGTCGGCGCTGGCGCGGCGGCCGTCGCGCCAGCGCGGCTCGGACGCGGCCTGATGGTCGTGTCGGCGCTGGCATCGGTGGCGGTCGGCGCGACGGCCGGATACCGTCCCGCTGCCGCCGTCGCGCTCGCGATCGCCGTCGTCGCTGGCTGGTACGCAATCCGCCGCCGGCCGGCGCTCGCGCTGCCGTGGATACTCGTCGGCCTTGGCTGTCTCGCAGTCGCCGGGGTCGAGTTCGTCTACATCTCCGACGACCTGAGTGGCGGCGACTGGCAGCGGATGAACACCGTCTTCAAGTTCTACAACCAGGCCTGGCTCCTCCTCGGCGCCGGCTCGGCCCTGCTCCTGGCAGACCTCTGGTCGCGCTCCGGGCTGCGGCCGCTGTCGAATCGGCCGGCCGGGATCGTAGCCGGCCCAATCGCCACGTCCGGAGCGCGCGCTCGCCGGTTCCCACGATCGATCGTCGCGCGGCGGGTTGCGCTCGCCGCCAGCGCCGGGACGCTCGCCCTGGGGCTGCTGTACCCGATCGTTGGCACGCCATCGCGGCTGTCCCAGGACATGCCGTCCTCGCCGCGCTCGATGACTCTCGACGGCTATGCCTGGATGAACGGCGGATCGATCCAGAACGCGACCGGCGACACGATCGAATTC
>DAOKZM010000009.1:0-8318 GCA_035325665.1 Thermomicrobiales bacterium
CGTCGGCGAGAGTGTCCGCGAGCGACAGGGCATGGCCTACTACGCCTACGCGGCCTACGAGGCCGGCCGGCTGGCCGGGGTCTGGAGCGCCCGGGCCGGCGTGAACCCGGCCAACGTGGAGCGGGCGATCGAGGCGATTCTGGTAGAGCTGCGCGGCTTCCTGGAGGGCGGGCCGACCGAACGGGAGATGACCGACGCGGTCTCCTACCTAACCGGCTCGCTGCCGATCGGGCTGGAGACGGCCGGCAACGTGGCCAGCGTCCTGGCCGACATCGGGTTCCACGAGCTCGGCCTGGACTACCTCCAGCGCTACCGGGCGATCGTCCGTGCGCAGGCGCCGGAAGAACTCATCGCCGCGATGCGTCGCCACGTCGATCCCGACGCGCTGCGGGTCGTCGTCGTCGCGCCGGAGGGCTGAGCCCACAGCCGCCGGTGGCATAATCGACGTGAGTTAGGTTCGTATGGGAGACGGGAGATCATGAGCGAGCAGCCGCGGGCAACATACACGAACTTCTGGGTCTACCAGGTCGATGCCGAGTGGCGCCGGGCTGGCGAGGAGGCGCGAGACGCCGCGCGTAACGAATTCGTCGCGCTGCTGGAGGGAGCGTCCAAAGAGGGAGTCACCGTCCGGGGCGTCTACTCGACGGTCGGGCTCCGGCCGGATGCCGACCTGCTGCTCTGGGTCATCACCGAGGATTTCGAGGCGCTGCAGCGACTGGCCGTCGCGATCCGCGCCACGGCGCTCGGCGCGTATCTGCATCCTCGCCATACGTTCCCGGGTGTCTCGCTCGGCTCGAAGTACAGCAGCGACCACGCTCCGGCGTTCATCAAGGGCGTCCCGCCGAAGCGCTACCTGTCGATGTATCCGTTCATCAAGACGCACGAGTGGTATCAACTTCCCTTCGAGGAGCGGCGCTCGGCGATGGCCGAGCACGGTCGGATGGGCCGCGAGTACCCCGATATCCTGACGAACACCGTCTCGTCGTTCGGGATCAGCGACTGGGAATTCGTCGTCGCGTTCGAGAGCGACGATGTCGGCGAGATGGTCCGCATGGTCGAGTACCTGCGGCCCGCCGCATCGCGGCCATACACGAAGCTCGATACCCCGATCTTCCTGGGGGTGCTGAAGGATGCGCGTGAGGCACTGCTCGATCTCGGTTAGCCCCGGCCAGGGACACGAGAGAGACGGAGGAGCGAGGAGTGGGTGACTGGCCCGACGGCATCCAGTGCGCCGTCACGCTGACGTTCGACGTCGATGCCGAGACACTCTGGCTCTCCGGCGACATGGCGAACCTGTCTCGACCGGGACTGCTCTCGCAGGGCGCCTACGGCGCGAAGGTCGCCGTGCCGCTGATCCTCGACCTGCTGGACCGCGAGGGCCTGCCAGCGACGTTCTTCGTGCCGGGCTGGACGGCCGAGACGCATCGCGACGTGATCGAGCGTGTCCACCGTGCCGGCCACGAGCTCGGCCACCACGGCTGGATCCACGAGCACGCGTCGAACCTCGATCGTCCCGATGAGGAGGAGGTCCTGCGTAAGGGCATCGCCGCGCTCGAGGCGATCACCGGCGCCCCGCCGCGCGGGTACCGCTCTCCGGCGTGGGAGTTCTCGGCGAACACGCTGGATTTGCTACGCGAGTACGAGTTCTCCTACTCGTCCAACCTCATGAGCGACTTCCGACCGTGGATCCATCCCGGTACCGATATCGTCGAGCTGCCGGTCCAGTGGTTGCTAGACGACGCGCCGTTCTTCCTGTTCGGTGGAGGCAGACCGCGCCCGATCAGCAGCGCCGCGAACGTGTATCAGGCGTGGAGCGAGGAGTTCGAGGGGATCTACCTGCACGGCGGGCTGTTCAACCTGACGATGCACCCACAGATCATCGGCCGGCCGGGCCGGCTGCTGATGCTCGGCCGGCTGATCGAGTTCATCCGCGCCCACCCGAACGTCTGGTTCGCGACGGCCGGCGAGGTCGCCGACTACTGGCGCTCGCGGCCGCAAGCGAGCGAGGCGACGAGTCGGTGATACGATTCGAGTGAGGCGATTGACTGGCGACGCGTCCTGGAGTGAATGTGGTAGTTGACACAATCCTCGACCGGGTCGGCCTCGAAAAGAAGCTGAGCATCGACTCCTACACAGTCGATCCGACCCGGGCGCATATTCGGATCATCGACTCGCGGATGTGCCTGCAGTGTGAGCGGCAACAGTGCATCAACTGCTGCCCGGCGGCCTGCTACGCCCCGCAGCCGGACGGCGCCGTCCTGTTTTCCTACGAGGGCTGCGTCGAGTGCGGCACCTGCCGAATCGTCTGCAATGAATTTGACAACATCGAATGGACCTACCCACGCGGTGGGTTCGGAATCCAGTACCGCTTCGGCTAGACGCGCTCGCCCGTCTGCCGCGGCGGTGACGGGCAGAGGAACGGAGCGCTTGTGTACTGGAGTCGGAAGCACGTCCTTGTTTGCACCGCTCAGCACTGCATGCAGAAGGGAGCGATGAACGTCGCGGGCCGCTTGCGGATCGAGTGCAAGCGGCGTGGGCTCGACCGCGATGTGATGGTCAATACCTGCGATTCGATCGAGCTGTGCGACATCGGCCCGAACATCGTCGTCTATCCAGAGGGCATCATCTATAGCCACGTCGCGGTGTCGGACTTGCCGGAGATCATCGCTCACCTGGAGGGTGGCGAGCCGGTTGAGCGGCTGATCCTGTCCCCTGAGACGCCTGAGGAAACCGCCCGCGAGCGCTTCTACCGCGCGGCGACGGCAGACGGCGCGACGACGACGCGTGAGGAGTTCGAAGCTCTCATGGCGCAACACGGGTACGACGAGGCGTGGCTGACCGAGCAGGCGCGGCGCGGGTTTATCGCGCGCAAGGAGGCCGACGGTGTGCCAACGATTACTGTGACGTCGAAGGCGCTGCAGCGCTACCGCATCGAACTGGCGTCGCCGGTCGACTAGCCGCAGGCAAGCGCCCGTGATCGACCTGGACCTTCAGCCGGAGAACCCCGAGACCGACGCGGCAGAGCCGCCGCCGACGCGCCGTGCGCGTCTGCGCGCCTGGGCATCGCTTCGACGGAGCATCATCGCCCGGGTGGTCCTGGCGATCGTCGTCGTGACCGTGATCCTACTCTTCAATCCGTCGTTCATCGGCTGGGGAACTGCCGTTACCGCGGCGATCATCGCTGTCCCGATCTCGAGGTTTCGCGCCTACGCTGCCGCCTTCCTGCCATATGGCGCGGCCTGGCTCATCTTTACATTGCTGCGCTCGCTCGCCGACGAGACGGGCGTTCAGCTCCGCACGGCTCAGGTGACCTCGATCGAGCGGTCGCTGTTCGGTGGGGTGACGCCGACGATCTGGCTTCAGGATCGCCTGTTCGACCCGGTGCATATCCACTGGTACGACTACGCCACGACGTTCGTCCACTGGTCATACTTCTTCGTGCCCCACGTCGCGGCGATCATCATGTGGCGCAAGGCGCCGGACCACTACCGCCGCTACCTGATCGCGACGGTGATCACCCTCGGTATTGGCCTGATGGTCTACTTCCTGTCCCCGGCCGCGCCGCCATGGCTGACCGCAGACCGGGCGCCGCAGCAGGACATCTTCCGGGTGATGGCCAACGTCGGCCGCCACATCAATTCGTCGCTTTACGACCGGACCTACAGCGCTCTGGGCGACCCGAATCCGGTTGCCGCAATGCCGTCGCTGCACTTCGCGATCACATTCCTCGTCTTCCTCTTCAGCCTTCGGGCGGGATGGAAGGTCGCGGCGCCGATGTTCATCTATTCGATACTGATGGCCTTCTCCCTGGTCTACACTGGCGAGCATTACGTCATCGACACGCTCGTTGGCGGCGCGATCGCCACCTACGCCTTCATCTACTCGGGGCGGTGGCTCGCGATCACGGCGCCGATCTTCAGGATGGTGAATCGCAGAACCGCGCCGTTGATCCCGCACGCGCCGGTCGGAAGCGAAGGGGTTGGGTTGAGCAATTGAGGCAGGTCGATACTCCGCCGGACTCGGACGACGAGAACCAGCGCGACGCGGTTGACGCCGACGACCTCGCGCCGTTCGTCCACCCGGCCGAGGCTGATTTCGCCGCGTTCCTCGACTTCTACCGCATCCGCTGGCAGTACGAGCCGCGGTCGTTCGCCCTCCGCTGGCGTGATGGTCGCGTCGCACAGATGTTCACGCCGGACTTCTACCTGCCGGAGCAGGATCTCTACGTCGAGCTGACGACGATGAAGCAGTCGCTCGTCACCAGAAAGAACCGGAAGATCCGCCGCCTGCGTGAGCTGTACCCGACGGTGAACGTCGTGCTGCTCAACCGCAAGGGGTTCCACGAGCTACTCTCGCGTTTCGGCTATGGAGCGGTCGATATCACCTCGCTCTCGGAGGAGGACATCGAGCGCGTCCTGCTGTCACAGGCAGAGATCCAGCAGCGCGTCAAGACGCTTGGAGAGCAGATCTCGGCTGACTACGCTGGCGAGTCGCTGGTGCTGATCGGGCTGCTGAAGGGCGTTACATTCTTCCTTGCCGATCTCGCCCGGGCGATTACCCGGCCACTGGTCATCGACTACCTGTCGGTCGCCAATCCGGACGACTCCCCGGAGGGGGTCCACTTCGAGCGCGATCTGGATATCGACATCAACGGTAAGCACGTGCTGCTGATCGAGGACATCGTCAACACCGGCTTCACGATGGATTTCGTCCTCGACCACCTGCGGTCGCGCGGGCCGGCGAGCCTGGCGGTCTGCGCGCTGCTCGACAAGGCCGAGCGGCGCATCGTCCCGGTCGAGCTGCGTTACATCGGCTTCGAGATACCGAATGAGTACGTCGTCGGCTACGGGCTCGACCATCGCGAGCTCTACCGGAACCTGCCGTTCATCTGCGTCCTCAAGCGTTCCGTCTATGAGGACGATGAGCAGATCCACGTCGCAATGCTCGCCAATGGTAACGAGGGGCGAGGGTGATTGGCGCGCTTTCGCGGCGCCTCGGCGCGTTGCTGGTCGCGGTCGCCCTCATCTCGGCATGCGCTGGGGGCGATTCGACACCGACACCGCCGCCGATGCGGGTGGCGACAAGCGTCCCCACCGCGCCGTCAACGCCGGCTAGCACCGCGCCAACGCCGGCCGCCTCGACGACTGCGCCACCCAGTCCGACTGGCACTTCGGTGGCCCAGGACACCTCGACCGTCGAACCGGTCGAGGTCGAGCTGCTGGGGCATCAGGTGACGGCGCCACGCGGTCTGGCCGTGTCGGTCTTTGCCGAAGGACTCGGCGCACCGCGCTTTATGGCGCTAGACGATCAGGGTGTTGTCTACGTCGCCGACCGGGCAGGCGGGCGGATCGTGCGGCTGCCCGACGCGGACGGCGACGGCGTGGCCGATAGCGCCGCCGCCGTCCTCCACGACCTCAACTGGCCGCACAGCCTCGCCTTCCATGATGGTTACCTCTACGTCGCCGAGACGCACGAGGTCGTCCGCAGCCGCGACGCCGATTCTGATGGCGTCTACGACACTCCGGAGGTCGTCGTGCCGGACCTGCCGACGGGCGGGCACTGGTCGAGGACCATCGTCTTCGGCCCGGACGGTATGCTGTACCTGTCGATCGGCTCATCGTGCAACGTCTGCGACGAGGACGACAACCGCCGCGCCGCGGTGCTTCGGTACACGGCCGATGGGCTGGACGGCGAACTGTTCTCGACCGGCCTCCGTAACGCGGTCGGGCTGGCGTTCGACGCGAGCGGCAGGCTCTGGGCAACGAACAACGGTCGCGATGGGATGGGCGACGACGTGCCGCCCGAGACAATCAACCTGCTGACCCAGGGCGCCGACTTCGGTTGGCCGCGCTGCCATTCGGGGGACATCCCCGACCCGGACTTCGCGGGCGACAGCGGCTGCGACGGCGTCACGCCGCCTGCGGTGACAATGCAGGCGCACTCAGCGCCGCTCGGGCTAGCGTTCGCTGGCCCGGATACGCTCGGGGGCGCCTACGACGGCAGCCTCCTGGTCGCCTTCCACGGCTCCTGGAATCGCAGCGAGCCGACGGGCTACAAGGTCGTGCTCTTGCCATTCGTGGACGGTCAGCCGACAGGCGAGGTCATCGACTTCCTCGCCGGGTTCCTGCTCGACGACGGCGAGAGCTGGGCGCGGCCGGTGGATGTCCTGCCGCTGCCGGACGGCAGCGTCCTCGTGTCCGACGACGCGGGCGGGCGCATCTTCCGCGTCAGCGTCGACGAATGAGGAGTGGCCGGCGGCGATAGAGCCCGCCGCCGGCCCAGGTAGATATCGGCTATCCGAGGACGTCGACGACGGCTGCCTGGATCGCGTTGGCGATCTGTCGGGCCTCGTCGCGGGACAGGGTCAGCGGCGGCGCGATGGCGATGCCGTCGTTCGAGCAGCGCACGATCAGCCCACGCTCGCGGGTGGCGGCCTGGAGCTTGCCCCCCGCGTTCAGCGCAGGATCGAGCTTCGCCTTCGTCTCCTTGTCGGCAACGACCTCGACGATCATCATCAGACCCTTGCCGCGGACCTCGCCGACGTGCTGGTGGCCCTCCAGCTCGCGAAGCTGCTCCAGCAGGAACGCGCCCTGCTCGCCCGCGTTCGCGGGGAGCTGCTCGCGCTCGATGATGTCGATGTTGGCCAGCGCGACTGCGCAGGCGACCGGGTGGCCGGAGTAGGTGAAGCCGTGCATGAACATGGCGTCCGGCTCGATCATCTGCTCGTAAATGGCGTCGCTGACGCCGACCGCGCCGAGCGGGATGTAGCCGGAGGAGATGCCCTTGGCCAGCGAGACGATATCCGGCTGGACCTGGTACTGCTCGACGCCGAACATCGTGCCGGTTCGGCCGAAGCCGGTGATGACCTCATCAGCGATAAGCAGGATGTCGTGCTGCTTCAGTACCTCGGACATTCGACGCCAGTAGGTGTCCGGCGGGACGATGACGCCGCCAGCCCCCTGGACCGGCTCGCCGATCATCGCCGCGATCGTCCCGGCGCCCTCGCGTGCGATGGCCTCCTCCAGCTCGGCCACGAGCTTGTCGACGAAGCCCGCCTCGTCGAGGTCGCCAGCGTTGCGGTAGGCGTAGGGCGCCGAGAGGTGGACGAAGCCCTCCGGGCGCGGCCCGAAGTGCTGCCAGTAGGCGGGGATGCCGGTCGCCGAGAGCGCGCCCATCGCGATACCGTGATAGGCGTTCATTCGCGACAGGATCTTCACCTTGTCCGGCTTGCCTTGGATCGACCAGTAGTAGCGCGCGATCTTGATCGCCGACTCGTTCGACTCCGCGCCGCCGGAGGTGAAGTTGAAGTGGTTGATCGGGCCGGGGAGCATCTCGGCGAGCTTCGCGGCCAGCTCGATTGTCGGCGGCGTCGCCAGCCCGAAGAAGGTCGGCTGGAAGGCAAGCCGCTCCATCTGTTCGCGGCCGACCTCGGCCAGCTCGGCACGACCGTGGCCGACGTTCACGTTCCAGAGGCCAGCGAAGCCGTCGATGTACTCCTTGCCGTCGGTGTCCCAGATGCGAACCCCCTCGCCGCGGTCGAAGACGAGCGGGCCGGTCTTCGCGTGCTGGTGGAGGTTCGTCACTGGGTGCAGCATATGGTCCTTGTCGAGCTGAACCAGCGTCGCGGTATCGATCGTCGTCGCCACTGTCGCTTCCCTCACTTCCCTGCCATGCGCTGGCAAACGGCCGTCCTGCGGCGAGAATAGCACGCTCCCCCATTCCGAGCGCGTCCCGGCTAGCCTGGCTCCAGTTGCGCCGCGCCGGCCGAGCGGGCGTAGAGCGCCAGCGCCAGCGTCACGATGCCGCCGAACGCGCCGAAGACGAGCCAGGGGAGGGCGGGTCGGCTCATCTCGCCAGCCAGGTCGTACAGCCAGCCGCCGAGAAGCTGGCCCGCCGAGCCGCCGATCGCGATCGAGAGGGCACTGAACCCGAAGTAGCTCGCGAGTAGTCCGTCGCCGCCACGCGACGCGATGCCGGCGACGCTGGTGTTGACGACCGGCTCGACCAGGACGCGCGAGACGGCGATGAGCGCGACGCTTGCCAGCACGGCTGGCAGCCCGCCGCCGAGGCCAATCCCGACCAGCGCTACGCCGAGGACCGCGACGCCGGTGACGATGATCTGCAATGAGCCGAGACGCCGGGAGGCGAGCTTGATCAGCGGGAACTGGAGGCTGATGGCGACGAGTGAGTTCACCAGGTAGATCAGCCCGAGCGTGTCGGTCGAGCCGGTCAGCCGCTGCGTCTCGAGTGGGACGGTGATGTAGAGCTGTGTGTTGAGCAGATAGTAACCGCTCATGATGGCGCAGAAGGCGACGAAC
>DAOKZM010000009.1:8328-17205 GCA_035325665.1 Thermomicrobiales bacterium
CCAGCGGCCGTGCCGACCGTCTTTAGCAGGCCGGGCGGTCGCGCGACGCCGACGCGCGATCGGGTACCCGGCGGGATCAGCAGGAGCGTGCTGGTCGCGCCGACGATGTACATCGCAGCCGCGGCGAGGCAGACACTCGAGAAGCTGGCACGGATGAGCAGCGCGCCGATGACCGGCCCGAGTGCCAGACCCACGTTCGACGCGAGCGACCAAAGCGCGAACCCATGCGTCCGGTGGTCGGCCGGCACTAGCGTCGCCATTAGCGCCCGGGCGCTGACCTCGAAGAACGCGCCGCCGAGCGCGGCGACGAACGACGCGACGAGCAATCGCGGCAGGTCGCCCGCGACGACGAACATGGCGAAGCCGGCCGAGCGGATCAGCATGCCAGTGGCCAGGACCGGCCGATAGCCGATCCGCTCGGCCAGCGAGCCGGTGACGAGCATCAGCCCTTGCTGGGAGAACTGGCGAACAGCCAGTGCCAGGCCAACCATCGCCGCGGTGAAGCCGAGGGATTCGGTGTAGTAGACCGAGACGAGCGGGATGAGCATGAAGAAGCCGAGGCTCATCGCGAACGCGGTCAGCAGCATCGACCAGATGGCGACCGGCAAGCCGAAGACAAGGCGCTGGCCGATATGGTCGACGTCTACTTCGCCAGCGAGCCGCATCCGGTGAACCCCACACTGTCGCCTGTCACGGCGCGTCGCCGTCGTCCGGCCGGTGCGGATTGTACCTGAATGGTCTGCCGGATCAGGCGACGAGGTCCCGGCCCTCGGCGAACTGCTCGTGCTCCCCGGCCTGGACGATCTCGTGAAGATGCCGGACCGTCTCCCAGACGTCGACGAACGACGTGTAGAGCGGGATCGGCGCCAATCGGATCACGTCGGGCGGCCGGAAGTCGGGCGTCACGTCACGCGCCTTGAGCGCACGGACGATCTGCGTGGCCTGTGGATGCTCGACGGCGACGTGCCCGCCGCGCCGCTCCGGTTCGGCCGGAGTGCCGATGGTGAAGCCCGTCTCCGGCGACAGCATCCCTCGCGCGTCCATGAGATCCATGAGATAGCCGGTGAGCGCCAGCGACTTCGCCCGCACGCGCTCGATCCCAGCTTCGTCAAACAGGTCGAGCGAACCGATCAGCGGCGCGGCACTGAGGACGCCGATCGTGCTGATCTGCCATCCTGCCGCGCCCGGCGCGGCGTCGAAGTCGAACCGCATGTCGAACTGGCGCTCGCGTTGATAGCCCCACCAGCCGGGCAGTGCCGGCGGCCGATCGAAATGCCGCCGGTTGAGATAGAGCGAGCCCACACTTCCGGGGCCGGAGTTCAGATACTTGTAGTTGCACCAGACGGCGAAATCGACGCCCCACTCGCTGAAGCGGTGGGGGATGCTTCCGGCCGAATGCGCGCAATCCCAACCGAGCGGGATGCCGCGTTCGCGGGCTGCTGCGGTGAGTCGCGCCATGTCGAGCAGCTGACCGCTGCGATAGAGCACGCTTGGCAGCATGACGAGCGCGACGTCCGGCCGCATCGCCTCGATGACGTCATCCTCGGCGATCGTCCGTCCGTCGCGGCTCTGCGTCAGGACGAGGTCGCGCTCGGGGTCGCCCCCATGCAGGCGGATGTGCGCCTGCAGCGCGTAGATGTCGGACGGGAAGTCGAGCGACGTGGCGACGATCTTCCGTCGGTCGCCGGCCGGCTGGCAGAAGCTGGCGACCAGCGCGTGGATGTTCGCCGTGATCGAGCCGGTGACGACGACCTCGTCCGGCTCGGCCCCGACGAGACCGGCCTGTCGCCGGCCGAGCTCCTCGCCAAGCGTGAGCCACGGCGGCGAACCTCGCATCCAGCCGTTAATGCCGAGTGTCTTCCACTCGTCGAGCGCGTTCTTCACCGCCGCCTCGGCATCGCGCGAGAGCAGGCCGAGCGAGTTGCCGTCCATGTAGTACGTGTTCGGTTGGACATAGAACCGCTCGCGGAACGACGCCAGCTCATCCTGCGCGTCGAGCCACTCGGCGTAGGCGCGCTCGCGTATCTCGGTCACCGTTACCTCCCCGGCCCCAGGCGGAAATCGTCGCTCGCTCGCTGGGCAGGATATCACCCTCGGTTACGGGGATCGGCGTTCGCGGACCAGCAGCGCCCCATCGGCGAACCCGATCCACCTCGTGCCGTCCGCGTCGCTTCCCGCAAGAGGCGCGTCGCGCACGTAGCTAAGCGCCTCGGCGACAACGACCGGCTCGTTCGGCGTTGCGATCATGACCGGGTTACCCCGGCCGGCGATCCCGCGGATGAAGTTGAACGCCACTCGCGCCGAGCCGTCAGCGTCGATCGTGTAGTCGTCCTCAGTGGGCCATGACTGATATGACGCCAGTTGCTCGTCCTGCGGCACGGCGACAGCAGACCCCGACGCGAGAGCGGTGATGGTCTCGACCAGCAACAATCCGCCGGCCTGGGCGAGCATCGCGTCGAGCTCCGGCTCGGTCGTGCCGTCGGGGTAAGTGATCGCGCGTTGGGCGTAGATCGGCCCGGCGTCGAAGCGGTCGCCCAGCGCGTGGACGGTCACTCCGGTTCTGCCGTCGCCGCGCCGCAGCGTCCAGAACAGCGGATCGGGGCCGCGGCCCTCCGGGAGCAGGCTCGGATGGACGTTCAACGCGCCAAGCCTGGCTAATGCCGTCGTCCGGCTGGGGATGCGCATCGGGTAGCAGGCGACGGCCAGCACGTCGGGTTGGAGAGAGGACAGCAGTTGACGGGTCGATCTCGACCCAGGCGCGGCAATCTGAAACACCCTCGGTTCGCCGTCGGTTGGGAGGGATCCTGCCATCGGCAGCAGGGACACAGGCCGGCTGACCTCGGCGGGTGTAGCCAGACCAGGCGGACCAGGGACGAGCAGCGCGACAACGTCGATCCCTGCGCGCAGGCACTGCTCGACGACGATGCGAGTGGAGTTGCAGCGCAGCCCGAAGACCACCACGCGCGGTGGGATGGGGTCTGCCGTCGTGGGTGGTAGAGTAGTGGCGGAAACGCTTGGTATGCCGCGACGATTCATGCGCTGATAGTTCCCATGCTGGCTGGGAGGATACGATGCCCCGAATGGTGATGTGCGCGAAGCTGGGCCGAGAGCTTCCGGGACTCGAAGCGCCGCCGTTTCCGGGCGAGCTGGGCCTCCGCATCTACGAGAACATCTCCGAAGAAGCGTACCGCCTCTGGACGCAGCACGCGACGATCATGATTAACCACTACGGCCTCCATCCCGCCGACCCGGAGACGCGCAAGCTCCTCCGCAAGGAGATGGAGGAGTTCTTCTTTGGCGAGGACGCCCAACTGCCCGAAGGCTGGGTGGCGCCAGGCGCCGGCGCGCCGGCCAAGGGTGGCGGTCCGCGCAAGAAGTAGCGCTATCGCGTCTCAGCGTGTACCGAGCCGGCCATCGACACGATCGGGTCGATCTGGATCCGCAGCCGCTCGTGAGCCTCGCGCAGCGCCGTCTCGACATCGGCCGGCGACTCGCCGCGGGCGAAGATGAACCCCAGGTAGCTGGACCCCTCAGGCAGCGGGACGATCGGATAGTTGACCGGCGCGGTGATCTCGATGCCGGTCACGCCAGGCACCGCTCGCGCCGCATCGACGTCCTCGACCCCGCGCAGGAACCCCTTGCCCGGGATCGGGATCATCATGACCCCGACGGCGTCGCCGGTGCGGTCGAAAGAGGGAATCGCCATCTGGACAGCGTGCCGGAGGATGATCTCTTCTAGGCTCATCCCGGCGCCGAAGGAGAGGATCGTCGAGCACAGCCCTCCGATGGAGCGGCCGGCGACCTCGATCAGCCACGCGCCGCGCTCGTTCAGCCGCAGCTCGGCGTGGATCGGGCCGTGCCGCAGGCCGAGCGCCGCCGCCGCGTCGGCCGTCTCGCGGGCGATCGCTGCCTGGATCTCCGGCGCGTGGCGGGACGGCGTGACGTAGATCGTCTCCTCGAAGTAGGGGCCGACCAGCGGGTCCGGCTTGTCGAAGATCGCCAGGACGTGGAGCTCGCCATCGGTCATCAGCCCTTCGACTGCGACCTCATCGCCGGGAAGGTACTCCTCAACCAGCACCTCGGCGTCGTCCGCCTCGGGCGACTCGTCCCGCGCGATGGCGGCGGTCCGGCGAAAGGCCCCGACGAACTCATCAAGATCGTCGGCGCGGATGACGCCGCGACTGCCGGACAGCCGTAGCGGCTTGACGACGCACGGGTATGCGATCCTCCCGGCGATCTCGTGCGGGTCGATCGACGCCGGGTAGACGGCGTACCAGGGGCTCTTCAGGCCAGCTGCCGAGAGCATCTCGCGCATGATCAGCTTGTCACGAGCGGCGATGGCAGCATCGGGCGAGTTGTGCACGAACCCGAGCTCGCGCGCGCCGAGCGCCGCCAGCTCAGTCGCCGCGTCGTCCACCGACAGCAGCGCGTCGACCTCGCGCTCGCGAGCGAGGCGGACGACATCGGGGAAGGCCTGTTCGAGGTTGGCGAAGCTGACCGCCAGATCCTGGCGCCAGTACTCCCGCAGATGCTCCGGCATATCGACGACCGACACCACCTCGACCCCGAGCGTGCGGGCCGCGTCGAGGAAGGCGCCAGCGCGATAGGTCGCTGGTGACATCAGCAGCATCACCCGTGAGTTGCGAGTCGAGTCGGATTCCATCGGTTCAGCAGCTCCAACGACAGCGTGTGCTCAACATTCAGTGTACTCGGAGGATCTCCCCAGCGCTGGATGATGTCGACCGGCCCGAACGATTGACACGGCCTGACGATTGTGAACAATCAGGCAACCACCGGGGATTGGGCCGAACCCGTGCCGGCGGAGGATGGGTTGCAGAGGGAGGACGCATGGACCACAAGCTGATCGAGTCACTACGGTGGCGCCAAGTCGGGCCGCATCGCGGCGGGCGCGTCGTCGCGGTGGCAGGCCACCCGACCGAGACGGGCACGTTCTACTTTGGCGCGTGTGCCGGCGGCGTCTGGAAGACGACCAGCGGCGGCGCCTACTGGGAGAACATCTCCGACGGCTACTTCAAGACTTCGGCGGTCGGCGCGATCACCGTCCCGGTGGCCGACCCGAACGTCATCTACGCTGGGACCGGCGAGACGGCCATCCGCAGCAACGTCTCGCACGGCGACGGTGTCTATAAGTCAACCGACGGCGGTCGGTCGTGGACCAACATGGGCCTGGCCGACACCCGCCACATCGGCGATATCGAGGTTCACCCGACGAACGCTGATCTCGTCTACGTGGCGGCGCTCGGCCACGCCTGGGGGCGCAACGAGGAGCGCGGCGTCTACCGCTCGAAGGATGGCGGCAAGAGCTGGGAGAAGGTCCTCTACAAGAACGACCGGGCCGGCTGCCACGACATCTCGCTGGACCCATCAAACCCGCGGGTGATCTTCGCCGCGATGTGGCAGGCACAGCGCCATCCGCACACACTGATCAGCGGCGGCGAGGACAGCGGTATCTGGCGGTCGATGGACGGCGGCGATACCTGGGAGGACGTCACTCGCAATCCAGGACTGCCGGAGGACGCGGTCCTCGGCAAGATCGGCGTGGCAGTCTCGCCAGCGAAGGCGGGTAGGGTCTGGGCGCTGATCGAGGCGGAGAACGGCGGGCTATTCCGGTCAGATGACTACGGCGACACCTGGAAGAAGCTCACCGACAACATGGACCTGCGGCGGCGGCCCTGGTACTACATGCACATCTTCGCCGATCCGTCGGACGGCGACACGGTCTGGGTGCTCAACCTCAACTGCTGGAAGTCGACCGACGGAGGCAAGACGTTCGAGCAGATCCCGACACCGCATGGCGACAACCACGGGCTGTGGATCGACCCGCACGATTCTGACCGGATGATCGAGGGCAACGACGGCGGCGCCTGCGTCACCTTCGATGGTGGCCGGCACTGGTCAACCATCCTCAACCAGCCGACCGCGCAGTTCTATCATGTCACCACCGACAACGAGACGCCCTACAACATCTACGGCTCGCAGCAGGACAACTGGGCGATGCGCGTGCCGAGCGTCGGCCACGAGGGCGCGATCACGTGGAGCGACTACGTCGAGCCGGGCGGCGGGGAATCCGGCTACATCGCCGTCAGCCCCAAGGCGCCGCACCGCGTCTTTGGCGGTGGAATCGGCACCGGTCTTGGCCACGGCCGTCTGATTGCCTGGAACCCGGTCAGCGGCCACAAGCGCAACGTGACCGTCTGGCCGGAAGTGCACGGGTTCGGGGCCGGCGCCGAGGCGCTGAAATACCGCTTCCAGTGGACATTCCCGGTCGAGTTCTCGCCGCATAACTCGGACGTGCTGTACGCCTGCTCCAACTACGTCCACAAGTCGACCGACGAGGGCGAGACCTGGGAGGTCATCAGCCCCGACCTGACGACGAACAACCCGGAGCTGCTCGGCTCGTCGGGCGGCCCGATCACCGCCGACAACTCCGGCGCGGAGATCCACTGCACCATCTTCGCCTTCGCCGAGTCGCCGGTCGAGGCTGGGGTGCTCTGGACGGGTTCGGACGACGGCCTCGTCCACATCTCGCGCGATGGCGGGAAGAATTGGGAGGATGTCACCCCGGCCGACCTGCCGCAGCCCGCGATGATCTCGATCATCGAGCCGTCCACCTTCGCCGCTGGGACCGCCTACGTCACGGCCACCCGGTACAAAGTGGACGACCTCAAGCCCTACATCTTCAAGACGACCGACTACGGCGCGAGCTGGAAGCTGGTGACGGACGGCATCCCGGAGGATGAGTTCACCCGCGTCGTCCGTGAGGACCCGAACCGCGAGGGGCTGCTCTATTGCGGCACCGAGGTCGGTCTGCACATTTCGTTCGACGGCGGCGAGAGCTGGCAGCCGTTCCAGTCCAACCTGCCGATCGCGCCGATCCACGACCTGACGATCAAGGGCAACGACCTCATCGCCGCGACCCATGGCCGCGCCTTCTGGGCGCTGGACGACCTGTCACCGCTCTATCAGGTCGAGCCCGGCATGGAGGCGCGCGACGTCGTGCTGTTCAAGCCGCGCGACACGACGCGCTATCGCGTCTATGGACGCGCGTTCGGCCGTACCCCAGACATCACCAACTACAAGATGACTGGGCCGGTTACCGTCGCCTATCGGCCGACCGAGGCGCCGAACGGCGCGCCGGAGGAGTCGTTCCTCGACGCCGGCAACAACCCGCCGGACGGCGTCGTCATCCACTACTACCTCAAGAGCAAGCCTGAGGGTGACGCGACGCTAGACATTCTCGATGCTGCGGGCAACGTCGTCCGCACGTACTCCAGCACCGGCGATGACAAGCCGAAGGTGCTGACCGAGCCGGGCAGCCACCAGATCGTCTGGGACATGCGCGGCGCCAAGCCGACGAAGCTGGAGGATTCCGGCGCCCAGGATCGCTTCGCGATGATGCTGGAGTCGGCCGTCGCGCCACGCGTCGTTGCCGGGACCTACCAGGCGCAACTGAAGGTCGGCGACACTGTGCTGACCGAGAGCTTCGACGTCAAGCCGGACCCGCGCATCGACGCCGACCAACGCGCTCTGGAAGAACAGTACGAGCTCAAGGCCTCGATCCGCGACGAGGTGTCGCGCGTCCACGAGGCGCTGAATCAGCTGCGAACCGTCCGCAAGCAGCTCATAGCCTGGACCGAGCGCACCGAGGAGGACGAAGCCAACAAGGCTATCTACGAGCAGGCGAACAAGCTCAAGGAGGACCTCGACGAGATCGAAGGCAAGCTCCTCAACGTCACCGCCGACAAGCCGCGACCCGGCGCCTCGGCGATCCGCGAGAAGCTGGTCGCGCTCAGCGCGATGATCGACGAATCCGATGACCGCCCGACCCAGGGCGGCCAGGAAGTCTACGCGATGCTCGCCGACCAGATCGAGGCGACGACGGCGCAGCTGCGCCGGACGCTCACCGACGACGTGGCCGCGTTGAACAAGAAGATCGTCAGCGCGACCCTGCCGCCGATCGTCGGGTAGGTCTCATTCCAGAGTCGTATCGTCCGTCCAACTGGCCCGCTACGGGCCGGTTGGACGCATTTCTGGCCGCGTTTGACTTCCGTCGTCCGGCTCTGCTACGGTCTGAGGCGAGACAAGTCACGGCGCACCGGGTGCTTGGGGGACCAGGCTGAGAGGGTGGCTCGGACAACCGTCACCGACCGGACTGACCTGACCTGGGTAATGCCAGCGGAGGGATCGCTGTCGGGCAATCCGCCCCGCGCACGACCACGCGCATCGACTCGATGACTACACCAGGAAGGGGTAACCAGGCATCCGCGTCGCGCCACCGTACGACGTGGAGGTGTGAGCATGACCGGCCGATTCACCGACGAGCTCTGGCAGTCTATCGAGCCGATCTACGAGCAGATCGTCGCGCACCCGTTCGTGACTGGCCTGACTGATGGCACGCTGGGCGACGCGGAGTTCCGCTACTACGCGATCCAGGACGCTATCTACCTCCAGGACTTCGCCCGCAGCATTGCTGCGACCGCGGCCAAGGCGCCGCGCGACGACTGGGCCGAGACGCTGGCCGAGCATGCCCGCTTCATGCTCGTCGGAGAGCGCGCCCTCCACGAAGGGTTCTTCGCCGGCTGGGGAATGACCCCCGCGGACGTTTACGCAACGCCGCCGTCGCCGACCTGCCTGGCCTACACCTCGTACCTCGTCCGCGTCGCCTGGAGCGGCACGTTCGAGGAGTCGCTGGCTGCGCTGCTGCCCTGTTACTGGATCTACTGGGAGATCGGCAAGCGTCTGGAGGTTGCCGGCTCGCTGAACGAGCTGTACCAGCGCTGGATCGCAATGTACGCCTCCGAGGAGTTCGCCGGCCCGGTCCGCGCGATCCTGGCCATGATGGACGACGCGGCCGCC
>DAOKZM010000009.1:17215-17940 GCA_035325665.1 Thermomicrobiales bacterium
TTGTGACGACGAGCCAGTACGAGTGGATGTTCTGGGACGCTGCGCTGCGGCGCGAGGGGTGGCCAGTCGGCGGCGATCCCGCGCTTGGGGAATAATGGATCTCATCGGGGCGTTCTTCCCGTCGGCGGACGCCGATACCGGCGTCTGATCGTCGCGGTTTCCGGACACCTGGTTATTCGTGGTGGACGCCCGCATCTGCGGGCGCCCCTTGTGTGACGGGATCAGCGTGGGCATGCAGATGACGGCGGAGACTCCATCGTCTTCGCCGGAGGCGAGCGAGCTTCAACGGATCTACAAGCGGACACTGGGCGTCGTGGCCGTCTCGCAGATCCTCGCCGGGCTCGGACTCGCGGCGGGAGTCACGGTCAGCGCGCTACTGGCCGAAGACATGCTCGGCTCGACCGGTCTCGCCGGGCTGCCGAGCGCGTTCTTCACCCTCGGCGCGGCGATCGCCGCCTACATCATCGGTCGTCTGTCGCAACGGTCCGGACGGCGGATCGGCCTCAGCACTGGCTATCTGGCCGGCGCCCTCGGCGGGGTCGGGATCATCGCCGCCGCCGTCACCGACAGCATCGTGCTCCTGTTTCTCTCGCTAATCATCTACGGTTCCGGCATGTCAACCAACCTCCAGGCCCGGTACGCCGGCGCCGACCTCGCCCGTCCCGAGCGGCGCCGGCAGGCGGTCAGCACGATCCTCGTCCCGACCACCTTCGGCGCGGCGGCCG
>DAOKZM010000010.1:0-2094 GCA_035325665.1 Thermomicrobiales bacterium
CGACGATCTTGTCGTCGATCACCATCCGCGCGGCGGTGATCGTCAGGATGATCGCGCCGACCAGGCTCAGCCACGGCAGTCGGTTCATTAGTTGGGCGATCAGGGTCGACGAGAACAGGATGATCGGCATCGAGGCCAGCAGGCCGAAGACGAGCAGCCCGAGCGATCCTCCCGCCGCGCCGCTGATCGCCAGGATGTTGTCGAGGCTCATCAGGACGTCGGCGACGACGATCGTCTGAAACGCGCCCCAGACGGTCGTTGCGGCGCGAATGTCGTGCTCCTCAGGCTCCTCGCGTAGCAGCCGCCAGGAGATCCAGACCAGCATCACGCCACCCACTGCCTGAAGCAGCGGGACCCGGAGCAGCATGCTGGCGGCGACGGTGAAGAGGACGCGCAGCACGATCGCTCCGGCCCCGCCGGCTACGATTGCCTTCCGTCGCTGGCGCGGCGGCAGGCGCCGGGACGCCATCGCGATGACGACGGCGTTGTCGCCGGACAACAGCAGGTTGACCAGGATGATGGTGAGCGTTCCGGTAATGAGGGCAATAGTCACGATGATTACGGCCTGACTACACAGGCGAGCGACCATTCGGCAGCGGAGGCTCGCGCAGGCGCTGTCGAGTGGCCGCCCATCCCCTGCTCGATCAGCGGTGTGCGACGCTGGCGGCGAAGACCCGCCGCAGCACGAACACCGTCGCCAGCGCCGAGATGGCCACCAGCGGGATGTCGACCAGGACGAATTCCCAACTGAGCTCCAGCTCGCCGCTGACCGCTGAGGCCGCGACGCCGAACGGGACGCTCAGCAGAGCGATGACGATCGTCCGCACCTGCAGCGATGCGATCCGCATCGCGATGACGCCGACGAGGACGCCGGCTACGACGGGGAAGATCTCGTGCATAGGTGTCTCCTTCGTGATGCACGGTCCCGACTAACGACAGGCTCCGTCATACCACTAATCGGCGGATCTGTGAAGGACTCATGACGAGCTAATGACGAAGCAATGACGAATATCGTCAGGCGAGTGAACCCAATAGCTCGTCTGGCAGGCGATTGAGCAGCTCGCTAGCCACCCCGAAGCGTTCGGCGATCTGTCGGAGCTGAGCGAGCGTCAGCCCGACGGCAGGACGGCCGGCGGCGATGTCGAGCGCCTCGTATCCGGCGACCGTCTCGACGTAGTCGATCAGGTCGACCGCCGCGGCTGGACCGCGATCGGAGCGGGCGACGACGCCGTGCTGCGACCAGACGACCAGCCTGTGTCGTCGCATCGCCTGTGCCGTCGTCTCTCCCTGTTCCGGCGTGCCGGGAATGATGAAAGGCAGCACGCCGATGCCCTCGGAAAGCATCACGAGCGTCTCCGGCTGCCAGCGCAGCAATTGGCGGTTGAGACGCGCCTCGTCCTGATAGGTGGGGATGTGCGAGAGCCAGGTCAGCTTCGGCGGCTGTGCGTGGACGACGGCGTGGACGCCCGCCTGCCCGGCGAGCGCCGTGGCGTGGACGCCGAGGTGGCTATCGATCTCGCTCGTCGGCCGGATACCGTCCGACGCCCGGTGCAGCCTGGGCGTGCCGGCCTGGTCGAAGACGACCGCGCAGAGCGCCTGATCGGGGTCGTGGCCGAGGTCGGGCAGTCGCCGGCCGGCGCCGGTGATCAGCAGCGTCCCGACCGGCAGCGCCGGACCATGCGCGAGCGCTTCGTCGACCGGCGGCATCCGTTCAGTTAGGAAGCGCTCCAGCCCCGGTGTCTCTGCCGGCAGGAAGAGCGACATGTTGCCGGCCGCGCTCTCGACCGCGCCAAGCGCCGCGAGCCGGGCGGCGGCGGCGGCCAGCGCGGCGATCCAGGCATCGATCCCCATCGTCCCCATCGACATCGTCACGTCCCCCTCGCGAGCGCCGCTCCGAAGCGAGCAGCGACGTGGCCGTAGTATCATCGATCGCTGGCCGGTCACGCTCTTGGATCCCGGTTGATCCGCGCCCAGACGCCGGAGTCGTCGATGACGCGCTGCACAATTCCATCCGAATCGTCACGATTGGCCGCGAACGGTGGCTGACGTGGTCCAGGTCGAGCCGCCCGAGTATCTGCGGTCGCTCATCGACGC
>DAOKZM010000010.1:2114-2586 GCA_035325665.1 Thermomicrobiales bacterium
ATGGATGGCACAGTGCTCGAGGTCAATCAGCGGTTTCTCGACCTGATCGGGTTCGAGCGCGACGAGGTGATCGGCACGCGCCCGCCGCACGTCTGGTGGCCGGACGACGAGACCCGCGCCATGTTCCAGGAGGCTGGCCAGCGCTACCTGCGCGGTGAGGCGTCCGAGGATCGTGTCGTCTACCGGCGGAAGGACGGCGCGACATTCCCGGCCCTCGTCACGAGCGGCCCGTTGCGCGACGACGATGGACAGATCGTCGGTTTCGTCGGCTCGATCAAGGACATCTCCGACTGGGCAGCCGTCGAGCGGCAGCTGGCGTTTCAGGCGCAGCTCATCGATCGAGTCCAGGCCGCCGTCGTCGCGACCGACGGCGCCGGCCGGGTCATCCTCTGGAGCAGCGGCGCCGAGGAGCTCTTTGGCTATCGCCGTGAGGACATGCTCGGGCGAGACCTCATGCCGTTGTTCGTCGAGG
>DAOKZM010000010.1:2596-12453 GCA_035325665.1 Thermomicrobiales bacterium
CGAGGCGAGCGGGCGAGCGCGGGCGCGAGCCATCCTCCGTCGCCTGTTCCGGGGGAGGTCATGGGAGGGCGAGCTCGATGTGCCGCGCTGCGAGGGCGGGCGGCTGCCGGTCCTGACCGCGATATCGTCGCTCTCCGACAGCACCGGCGGGCTTGCGGGATACGTCATCGTGTCGGTCGACCTCCGGGAGCGCAAGCGCGCTGAGTCGCGCACCGCTGCCCAGTACGAGGTGGCACGCGTGCTGGCGAGCGCCGAGTCGTTGACCGAGGGCATCCACTCCGTCCTGGCGGCGGTCGGGGACGCCATCGCCTGGGATGTTGGGACGTTCTGGGCGCCCGGCGCGGTGACCGAGGATCTGCAATGCATCGACGTCTGGGGCGCCGACGACGTTGAGATAGCCGAGTTCGAGCTCGACTCGCGGCGCGGGGCGGTCGCCGGCGGCATCTCCGGCCGCGTCTGGCGCCAGCAGGATGTCGTCTGGGTCAGCGATCTGGCCGGCGACGCGGCATTCGGGCGTGTCGCCAGCGCCGCTGCCGCGGGGCTGCGCTCGGCGGTCGCGTTCCCGGTCGAGGCCGAAGGCCGCATCCTCGGTGTGATGGAGTTCTTTTCCCGGACGATTGAAGAGCCGGACGAATCGCTGATCACGATTCTGACAACGATCGGCCGGCAGGTCGGTCAGTTCATCGAGCGGCGCAGGGCGCTGGCGTCGTTGCGCGAGAGCGAAAACCGGTTCCGGATGATGGCCGAGAGCGTGCCGGTCATGCTCTGGCTGACCTCGTCGACCGGGCATGTCGAGTACTTCAACCGCGTCTGGCGTGAGTTCACCGGCCGGCCGGTCGAGCAGGACCTTGGCGACGGCTGGATCGAGAATCTCCACCCGGACGACGTCGAGCGGACGCTGGCTGCCTACCGCGGCGCATTCGACGCGCAGGCAACCTACGAGATCGAATACCGGCTGCGGCGGTACGACGGCGATTACCGCTGGGTGCTGGCGACCGGCATCCCGCGCTACGATGCGGACGAGGTCTTCCGTGGCTACACCGGCTCCTGCATCGACATCGACGAGCGGCGGCGCAACGAGGAGCACCAGCGCTTCCTGAGCGAGGCGACGCGGATCCTGGCGTCCTCGCTCGACTTCCACACGACGCTGGCCAGCGTCGCCCGGCTAGCGGTGCCGGCCGTGGCGGACTGGTGCGTCATCCACATCATGGACGACGAGGGCCGGCTCCAGCGCGAGGCCGTCGCCCACGCCGACCCGGAGCGCGTCGATTCGGCCCGCGATCTCGGCGAGCGTTTCCCGTTCGACCCGGAGTTGGAGAGCGCGCTCGACTACGTTGTGCGGACCGGGCAGCCGCGCGTCTACTCGGTCATCACCGACGAGATGCTGGCCGAGAGCGCCGACGACGACCTGCACCTCGACCTCCTGAGGCGGGCTGGCTTCAACTCGGCGATGATCATGCCGATCGTCGCTCGCGAGCGCGTCCTCGGCGTGATCTCCCTCGTTCGTGCCGAGGCGGGCGGTCACTACGGCGCGGATGACCTGGCGATCGCCCAGCACCTGGCGCGCCGGTCGGCAGTGGCGATCGACAACTCGCGGTTGTACCGCGAGGCGCAGGAGTCGGCGCGCGCCAGGGACCAGTTCCTGGCCGTGGCCGCTCACGAGCTGCGAAGCCCACTCACGTCGATGAAGGGGTTTGCCCAGCTCCTGCTGCGCCGCGCCCGCAAGAGCGCGGCTGGCGAGGAGTGGCTGAGCCCGCTGCAGACGATCGATGCGCAGGTGAACCGGATGACCGAGCTGGTCAACCGTCTGCTGGACGTCTCGCGGATCGAGGAGAAGCGCCTCCAGCTTGTCCTGGCGCCGGCCGACCTGCGCCAGGTCGTCATCAACGCCGTTGTCGAGGCGCAGATGACGACCGAGAACCACACCGTGCGCTTCATCGGTGCGGACGAGCCGGTCGTGCTGGAGATCGACGCCACTCGTGTCACCCAGGTGCTCTCCAACCTACTCGATAACGCGATCCGCTACAGCCCGCCGGACACGGTGGTGACGGTCGACCTGCGCGCCGGCGCCGACGGCGGCGCGGTCGTGTCGGTCCACGACGAGGGGCCGGGTGTGCCGCTGCAGCTTCGCGAGCGCCTCTTCGAGCGCTATTTCAGCGGCATGGCCGCGCCGCGCGGCTCGGCCGAGGGGCTTGGCCTCGGGCTCTACGTCGCCAGCGGCATCGTCGAGGCGCACGGCGGCGCGATCTGGGTCGATAGCGACGGCGAGCGCGGCGCGACCTTCAACTTCTCGCTGCCTCGCGAGGCGGCCGCAGCTGCCGCCGGGGAGAAGGCGTGAGCGAGGAGCCGAAGGACCGGCGCGACGTGCTGCCGCCCACGCTCGTATCATTCGTCGTCCCGCCACGCTTCGACGACGCGACGTTCGCCAGCTACCGGCCGGACCCCGCCTACCTGTCGCAGGCGCGGGCGCGCGACCGGCTGATCGAGGCGGTGGGCGAGCTGGGCAACGGCGACGGCCGCCGCGGGCTGCTCGGCCGGCTACGGCGATCGGAGCGGGCGCCGAGCTGGCAGGCGCTCTACCTCGATGGTCGCTTCGGCGTCGGCAAGACTCACCTGCTGGCGGCGGCCAACCACGCAGCCTTCGGTCCGAAGGCGTACCTGTCGTTCGCCGCCCTCACCTATGCGGTCGGCGCGCTCGGGATGCCGGCGACGGTGGACTTGCTCGGGCGGGCGCGTCTGATCTGTCTGGACGAGTTCGAGCTGGACGACCCCGGCAACACGATGCTGGCGACCTCGTTCGTCCGCGTCGTGCTGGAGCGCGGCTCGCGGCTGATCGTCACCTCCAACACGCTGCCCGGCGAGCTGGGCAAGGGGCGATTCAGCGCCGACGAGTTCGAGCGCGAGATCGGCAGCCTGGCGGCGGCGTTCGAGTCGATCCGCATCGATGGCGACGACTACCGCCATCGGCGCTTCGGCCACGATGACGCGCTGCCGCGGATCGTCCCGTCCGACGTCCTCGACGACTACGCCGTGCCGGTCCGCTGGCCGACGTTGCAGCGTCTGATGGTCACCGTCCCGCCGCTCCACTTCAGTGACATCATCCGTGGCTACGACGTGCTGGCGATCGATGGCCTGACGCCGATCGACGACCAGGACACGGCGCTGCGCTTCGTCCATTTCATCGACAAGGTGTACGACCAGGGCATCCCGCTGCTCGTCGCCAGCGAGTGCCTGCCGGAGGAGCTGTTTCCGCCCAGCTATGGGTACGGCGGGTTCGAGCGCAAATTTCGCCGCTGCCAGTCGCGGCTACACGAGATGCTGGCCCAGCCGCTTGATCGACCGCATGGCGTCGAGCTGATCGAGGACGAGGAGGACGACCGTGCGCGTACGGGTTGACGCGGAGTGCGAGGTGGAGGTCTGGCGCGAGGGGGTCGAGACGCGGATGTACGCCTCGGCCGCGACCGGCGCGCATCAACTGGCCGTCTTCGAGCAATGGTGCGCCCCAGGCTACGGCGCGCCATCGCACGTCCACGCCGTCGAGGAGCTCCTCCGGATCGTGGCCGGCGAGGCCGAGGTCTGGGTCGGCGATGACCGCGAGCAGGTCGCGGCCGGCGCGAGCGTCCTGATCCCGGCCGGCGTCGCTCACGGCTTCCGCAACACCGGCGACGGCGCCCTCCAGGTCCTGGCGATCCTCGCCGAGCCAGTCTTCGAAGCCCGCTACCTCGACCCCGAACGCGACACCCGCCGCTGGCTACCACAGCCGAACGCAAAACCTTCGTAGGGACAGGGCTCGCCCTGTCCGCGGCCCGCAGGCCGCTTCGCGCCGAAGAGTCATCCCTCGACGCGGCGCGCACCACGCCGAGGTGTCAATACCGGCGCGACAATCACCCGAACCTGCGAACACGCGGGGGTTGGATCGATGGTGGGCGCGAGGGGTGGCGCTCTGCGGAGCGCGGACAGACCGAGGTCTGTCCCTACGATGGCTTTGCTTTAAAGGTCGGCGATGTGGCGCTTGAGCCAGTCGATGCCGGCCTCGTCGCGGCAGTAGCACACGTAGGGGCCATCGATGATCCCCTGGACCAGCCCGGCCTCGCGCAGCACCTTCAGGTGCTGGGAGAGAGTCGATGGCGCGATCGGCAGCTCATCGCCGAGCGAGCCACACTGGCAGTCGCCGCGCTCGGCGAGGATCTGGAGGATGCGGTAACGCACCGGATTGGCGACCGCGCGTAGCTTGACCAGCAGCTCCTCGTCCACCGCTCGGGGCATCTCGATCGTCTTCATGCTGGCTCCTTCCGCAGCCGGCGACCTGGCGAGAGTATATCGGAAAAAGACGAACGATAGGATGTGGGACGTGGGACGCGGTGATCGGCGGGCCGAGAGGGAGTGGGAGGGCTACGATCGTCGCAGGGCAGCGGCGAAGCGTTGGATATGGACGGTATGGTCGCGCTCGTGCCAGAGGGCGCGGCGCAGCAGCTTGCGTGGCGACCAGAGCTCCATGCGCGGCTCGGTGACGAGGTCGCTGCCGGCGAGGCGGAGGAGCGCCGCGACGAGGTGGCGGCGGGAGAATGCTAGCCGGTCGAGCGCGTCGTCCGGCGCCGCGTCGCGCGGAGGCGCCAAGTCAAGGCGGTCGAGGTACCACCACTCGGCCCCGCCGACGTGGCCGAGGATGCGCTCGACCGACCAGCCGTCCTCGACCTCGCGCTGCCGCTCTTCCGGCGACAGCGGCGCGACCGTCGCCAGCAGGTCTCGACGCGCCAGATCCAGCAGCCGCAGCCCGCGCTCGGCGTCCTCGGCACTCAGTGGCGGGCGGTCGGCGGCGAAGAATGCGTTGACCTCGTAGTCCTCGTCCAGCAGCCAGCCCAGGTGGGACTCGCCGACCGCAACCTCGACCGCGGCATCCATCGGCAGGCCGCTCCATTCCCGATCCTCTCGCACCGCCTCCGGCAGCGCCGCGACGCAGGTCACGCGCGACTCCGCGCTGGCGAAGCAGCCCGGCAGGTCGCGGACGTAGCCGATCCAGCGCCCCTCCATCCGCTCCAGATCGGCCTCGTACCTCACCGTTCCAACTCCCCGAGCGCCGCCTCGCGGGCGCCGGCGACCGCTTGCTGGAGGATGGCGACGTCGTCGAGGGTCGTCGCCCAGTTGTCGAACGCGGCGCGGATCGCCGCCCGCCCGCGCCAGGTCGTCACGGTGACGAACGCGCGCCCGTCGCGCTGGATCGCCGCGACGGTCGCGCGGTTGAGCGCGTCCAGCGCGTCGTCTCCCGATCCCGGCACGACGACGCGGAAGCAGACGATGTTCAGTGGCGCCGGGGCCATCAGCTCGATTCCATCGGTCACCTCGGTCCACCCGGCGAACGCAGCGGCGTTCGCGCAGCAGCGCTCGACCAGCGCCTGATACCCCTCGCGCCCGTACGCCTTCAGCGCACACCAGGCGGCCAGGGCCCGGAAGCGGCGCGACATCTCCGGGACGTGCGACGACGGGTCCCAGCCCGCCCCGGCCGCCGGGGCGATGTAGGCGCCGGTCGCCGAGAACGCCGCCCGTAGCGCGTCGGCGTCGCGGACGAAGGCGAAGCCCGAGTCGTACGGCACGTTCAGCCATTTGTGCCCGTCGGCGGCGACCGAGTCCGCCTGCTCGATGCCAGCGACTAGCGACCGGTATCGTGGCGAGGCGGCTGCGAATAGCCCGAACGCGCCATCGACGTGTAGCCAGACGCCGCCGGGATGAGCGCGGCAGAGCGCGGCGACCCGATCGAGCGCGTCGAACGCACCGGTGTTGACTTCGCCGGCGTTGGCGACGACCACGACCGGCCCGTCGATCCCCGCTAGCGCCGCCTCCAGCGCGGCCAGGTCGACTGCGCCTCCGGGAGCCGGAAGCTGCCGGACGGCGGCACGGCCGATGCCGAGGATGCCGAGCGCCTTCAGGGCGCTGGCGTGGATTTCGGTCGAGGAGACGACCGGGATCGGCGGGTTGCCGGCCAGGCCGTCGGCGGTCGGGTCGAATCCGAGTCGCTGGCCCGCCCACTGCCGCGCGGCGGCCAGCCCGACCAGGTTCGACATCGTCGCGCCGCTGGTCATCGCGCCGCTCCAGCCGGCCGGCAGACCGAAGAGATCCTTTAGCCAGGCGAGCACGACCAGCTCGGTCTGCGCTGCAGCCGGGCTGGAGAGCCAGAAGCCGGCGTTCTGGTCGATCGCCGAAGCCAACCAATCTCCCGCCAGGGCGGCGGGAGTCGAGCCGCCGTTAACGAAGCCGAAGAAGCGCGGGCCAGGGGACGCCACGATCCCTGGACCGGCTCGATCGAGCCACTCGGCGACGACGCCGGCCGGGTCGGCGCCCGCCTCCGGCAGCGGCTCGTCGAGCAGCGCCGCCATCTCCTCCGGTCCGAGCCGGTGGCTGACCGGCTGGTCCGCCAGCCCGGCGACCCACCCGCGGGCCAGCGCGTGGGCGCGATCGAGCGCGGCGGTGACATCCGCGAATGCGTCGTCCGATCCCCTGCTGGTCATTCCCGCTCCTCTTCCGCCGCCGATGGCTCTACACTGTCCGCGTCGATCATCATACGGCGCGAGGGGAGCGAGCCATGGCAGTCGTCCGTTTCGAGGAACTGAGCCGTGAGCCATACGACGGTGGGAGCGAGTTCGGCGCGACCGGCGCCTACGAGCGCATCGACGGGCGTCTGCACTTCGCCGTCGACCCGGCCAACCCGGCCAACCAGGCGATCGTCGACCTGGCGCTGGCCCCGCGCGACGAGCGTGGGCGCGTCCGGTTCACGGCCGACTTTTGCCTGCTGCGGCCGGTCGACCCGAGCCGAGGAAACCAGCGGCTCTTCCTGGAGGCGCCGAACCGCGGCCGCAAGCTGCTCAATCGCCAGCTCAACCGCGCCGCCGCCGAGGCGACCCCGACCCGCGACATCCCGTCCGGCGACGGTTTTCTCTACCGCCACGGCTACGCCGTCGGCTGGATCGGCTGGCAGTGGGACGTCATCCGCAGCGAGGCGCTGATGGGGCTGGAGGCGCCGCTGGCATTGGAGGGCGGTCGGCCGGTATCCGGCCAGACCGTCCTGCGCTTTCAGCCGAGCCTGGCCCACCATACCCACCTGCTGGCCGACCGCATCCACCAGCCGTACCCTGCCGCCGATCCCGACGAGGCCGGCGCGACGCTGACCGTTCGCGACTTCGACGACGACGAGCCGCGGGTCATCCCGCGCGACCGGTGGCGCTTCGCCCGCGAGGAGGGCGACGAGATCGTGCCGGACCGCGAGCACTTCTGGCTGGCGGACGGCTTCGAGCCGGGCAAGATCTACGAGCTGGTCTACACGACCGACCGCGCGCCGGTCGTCGGCTGCGGGCTGCTGGCGATCCGCGACGTGGCCTCGTTCCTGAAGTACGATGCCACGCCGGAGAACCCGCTGGCCGGCGCGCTCGACTACGCCTACGGTTTCGGTGTCTCGCAGGACGGCCGGCTGCTGCGCCACTTCCTCTGGCTGGGCCTCAACCTCGACGAGGAGGGCCGCCAGGTGTTCGACGGGCTGATGCCGCACGTCGGCGGCGCGCGGCGCGGCGAGTTCAACCACCGCTTCGGCCAGCCGTCGGTCCAGTACACGCCCGGCTTCGGCCACCTCGCGCCGTTCGACGATGCCAGCCTGCTCGAGCGCCAGCGGGCGCTCGGCGGTTGTCCGAAGGTGGTCCAGACCAACTCGTCGGCCGAGTACTGGCGCGGCGACTGCGCGCTGATGCACATATCCCAGGATGGCACAACCGACCTACCGTCCGACCCGGAGACGCGCATCTACCACTTCGCCGGGACCCAGCACGGCCCCGGCAGCCTGCCGCTCGGCCGCGAGAATTCGGCCGACGGCGCGAAGGGTCGCTACTGGTTCAACACGCTCGACTACACGCCGCTGCTGCGCGCCGCGCTGGTCAACCTCGACCGCTGGGTCAGCGACGGCGTCGAGCCGCCGCCGGACGCCCACCCGCGCCTCGTCGACGGTACGCTCGTCAGTCGCGCGGCGGCGCTCGACAGCATGCCGGACATCCCCGGCCTGCACCTTCCCAATCCCGAGAAGATCCTGCGTATCCGGCGGGTCGATCTCGGCGAGCGGGCAGGCGAGGGGATCGGCCGCTTCCCGGCCGTCGAGGGCGAGCGCTACCCGTCGCTCGTCTCAGCGGTGGACGCTGACGGCAACGAGCGCGGCGGCATCCGCCTGCCCGACCTGACCGTGCCGGTCTCGACGCTCACCGGCTGGAACCCACGTGCCCCGGAGATCGGCAGCGAGGATCTCATCATCCCCATGCAGGGCATCACGCTCTTCTTCCGCCGCACTCGCGCCGAGCGCGAAGCGGCCGGCGACCCGCGTCCCTCACTCGAGGAGCGCTACCCCGACCGCGACACGTTCCTCGCCCGCGTCCGCGAGGAGGCCGAGGCACTCGCAAACCAGCGATACGTCCTCGACGAGGACATCGACGCTATTGTCGCCAACGCCGCCGAACGCTACGACGAGGCGATGCGCGGCGAGCCGATAATGCCGGGATGAGGGATGAGGGAAAGGTTGCGTAGAGACAGGGCTCGCCCTGCCCGCGGCCCGCAGTCCACAACTTCGGCCGGCGAACCGCTCAGCGCGGCTTTGCAGTGAGCCCGACCACGCCACTTCTCGCCGTCGCCTCAGTCCTTCGCCGGCAACTCGAGCACGTCGTTGCCGATTGCGCCGAGGATGCGGCGGAGGTCGAGTCCGCTGATCTGCATCGTGACGGTCGGCAGGGCCGGGCTGAAGAGGAGCTTGTCGAGGTCGTAGAGCGCCGGATCGACGACGATCGGGATGTCCGCGGCGAAGCCGAACGGGTAGGCGGAGCCCGGAACCGCGCCGAGTTGCTCCATCAGCGTCTCGGGAGCGGCGAGCCGTGCCGAACGCGCGCCGGTGAGGCGCTTCACCGCGCGCTGGTCCATGCGCTGGTCGGCGGTCGTCAGGTAGACGACCAGACCGCGGTCGGTGTTGCAGACGATCGCCTTGCTCTCGACCCCGTCGAACCCCGCCTCCTGGCGGGCCAGCTCGGCGTCGCCGTAGTTCAGGACCGGCCGGTGCTCCCACGTTCGGTAGAGGATGCCCAGCCGGTCGAGCAGCGCGATGATCCGCTCGTGCGCGGCGACTGTCCGCCGGTCGTGGTTCAACGCTTCCTCATCCCGGCAGCGACACGCCGCGCATGTCCATCGGCAACGACATCAGCAGGATACTCGCGCCGAGGATCAGCGCGGCCAGGATCACCCACGGGACGACGGCACGTCGCGCCGCCGCTGGGTCGGCGTGGACGTCGGCGGCGATCGAGCGCGCTACCGCGACGCTGGTGTAGAAGCCCAGGCCGAGCGCGGCCACCTCGATGTAGTCGATGACCTTCGACGGCAGGATCGGCGCGAGGTCCCAGCGCGGCTCGCCGAGGATACCGATGCCCATGTCGGCCAGAAACGACTGCGCCAGCGGCACGATCGTCAGCGCGCCGGTGAAGAAGTGGTAGCCGTAGTGGGCCAACCACATCGCGAAGCCCAGCGGGATAAGCGCCGGGATGTACCGCGCGGCTATCGCCACGACCCGGGCCGGGCCGGCGCCGGCGCCCGCCAGTTGCCGGCTCGCCCAGGCGGCGATCCCGGTCAGTGCGGCTGGGATCACCGCGATGCCGGTCACGAAGATCAGGCCCAGCACCACCGGCTCGCTGGAGGCGCCGAGTACCCCGGCCAGCCAGCGCTCCAGCCGGTAGACCGGGCTGACCATCCCGAAGGCGTTGACGACCGAGCCGAAGACCAGAACCAGGATCAGCGCCGCGATGTCCAGTCGCTCGCCCAGCCGGCCGATCCCCGAGCGATTGGCGGTC
>DAOKZM010000010.1:12463-14866 GCA_035325665.1 Thermomicrobiales bacterium
TGCCGTAAGGTCGGTGAGCGGGTTGCGGTAGAGGACGCCGACGTTGTCGTACGGGCAGGCGCGGACGCAGTCCAGGCAGAAGGTGCAGTCCATGTTGCCGATCTTGCGCTGCTGGAAGAGCCACAGTTCGCAGCCCGGCTGGGTGATCGCCGCTGTTTGGGGATCGACCCGCCCGCGGATGCAGTCCTTCGTCGTGCAGTCGAGGCAGGTCCGCGGGTCGCGGACGGCGACCTCGACCGGCGAGGTCATCGAGTTGACGAAGTTGAACTGCCCGATCGGGCAGACGTGCTTGCAGAACGCCGCGCCCTTGAAGAAGGCGTCGATGACGAACGCGGCCAAGAAGTAGCCGGCGACGACCCAGGCGGTCAGCCAGGGGCTGGCCCACAGATCGAACGCCTCGTAGCCCCAGAAGTAGGCGACCAGCAGCCCGGCCGCCAGCCACTTGCCGGGCAGCCGGCGCGGCCAGGCGTGGCCGTCCAGCCCGAGCTTTTTCCCCAGCCGCCGGGGCAGCATGAACGGACAGGCCATGCAGAACAGATTGCCAGCCAGCAGCAGCGCCAGCACGACCAGCCCGCGCCAGTGGACCCACGGCAGCACGCCGGCCAGGTTCTTCGGGGCCAGCGACGGGCCGAAGAATCCGTCGTAGAGAACCAGCGCCGCCAGCATCAGCAGGGGGACCTGCATCGCGCTGCGTCCGTGCTTCCAGCGCGCGAGACGGCCCAGCAATGACACGCGCAGAAGGTCGCGGCGCGGATAGGGGCGCTGGCCGCGGTCGTAGACGGTCAGCGGCGCCGATGTCATCCGTCGACCCCATCGACGTCGAAGACGTGCTCGAAGCTCGTGCCGTCGGAGAGCGTCCCGCGAACGGTCAGGATCCAGTCGCCGCCCATCGTGAACTCGAAGCTATCGGAGACGTAGGTCCCCGGCTCCGTCTCGGTTAGATCGCTGAAGACCGGCCGCATCCCGGCGTGGTTCATGTTCCCCTCGACCGTCAGCGTCGCGCCCTCGCGTGGCGCGCCGGCCTCGTCTTCGAGATGAACAGTCACCGTCGCCGGCCCGCGCTTGGGCGGGGACGGCTCGATGTCCCAGTGGAACGTTGCCGGCCCGCCAGCCTTCGCCCCGTCGTCACCACGTCCGCAGCCTACGAGCACCAGCGGAACGACGAGCAGCACGACGACCAGCACCGGCGCCGAGCGCCGAACCATACGCGACATAATGCATTCACCCTCTGGGCTTGTGAGCGGCTTCACGACGATCAGCTGGAGGAAGCATACGACAGTTGCGCGACGCCAACTCCGTCCGGCGAAGTCAGGATTAGCCGCCGATGCGCGACATCTCGACCTTCTTGAGCTGGATCGTGTTCTCCGAACGCAACTCCGAGTAGCGGTCGGCGCGGTTGCCCCAGACGCGACCAACCATCGCCGAGATCTCGTCGTCGGACGCGCCGTCGCGCAGCATCGAGCGAAAGTCGTGGGCGCGGACGCCGAACAGGCAGGTGTAGAGCTGGCCGTCGGCCGAGAGGCGGGCGCGCGTGCAGTCGCGGCAGAAGGGCATCGTCACCGAGGCGATGATGCCGAACTCGCCCTGGCCGTCGAGATAGCGCCAGCGGGCGGCGACCTCGCCGGTGTAGTTCGGCTCGACCGGCTCGATTGGCCACTCGGCGCCGATGGCGTCGAGGATCTCGCGGGCCGGAACGACGTCGGCCATCCGCCAGCCGTTGGTGGTGCCGACGTCCATGAACTCGATGAAGCGCAGGATGATCCCGGTTCCGCGGAAGTGCTCGGCCATCCGCAGGACGCTGTCGTCGTTGTAGCCGCGCTTGACGACCATGTCGATCTTCACCGGGGCCAGGCCGGCCTCCAGCGCGTTGTCGATCGCCGCCAGCACCTTGGCGACCGGGAAGTTGACGTCGTTCATCGACTTGAAGACGGTGTCGTCGAGCGAGTCGAGCGAGATGGTGATGCGCTGCAGCCCGGCCGCTTTGAGCGCGCGCGCCTTCTTTGCCGTCAGGAGCGAGCCGTTGGTCGTCATGGCGATGTCCTGAATGCCCTCGACCTCGACCAGCATCGCGACGAGGTCCTCGATGCTGCGCCGCACCAGTGGCTCGCCGCCGGTGAGGCGCAGCTTCTCGACCCCATGGCTGGCGAAGATGCCCGCCAGGCGGGGGATCTCCTCGAAGGTCAGGACGTCGCCGTGCGGCAGGAAGGGGTAGTTGGCGCCGAAGATCTCCTTGGGCATGCAGTAGACACAGCGGAAGTTGCAGCGGTCGGTCACCGATATCCGCAGGTCCCGCAGTGGCCGGTTCAACAGGTCGGTCGTCGCCATTACACACCCCCGCCTTTGGATACTCAGGCGTTGAGTATACCGCCATTGACGATGTTGCGCGTGGATCGGTGATCCGTC
>DAOKZM010000010.1:14898-17143 GCA_035325665.1 Thermomicrobiales bacterium
GCGGCTGCGCATTCTGTGATCATGAATGTTGGGCTAGTCGGGCCTGATGGGAGCGGGATGTGAGGTAGAGGCAGCATGCGGATCGTGGTAACCGGCGGCGCGGGGTTCATCGGGTCTCACGTTGTGGACGCGTACGTCGGCCTCGGCCACGAGGTCGTCGTCGTGGATGACCTGTCGGTCGGCAAGCGCGAGCAGGTTAACCCGGGCGCGCGGCTGGAGGTGATCGATGTCGCGTCGCCGGAGTTCGTCGCCCTCCTTGGTGACCTCCGCCCGGATGTCGTCAACCACCACGCCGCCCAGACGAGCGTCCGCCGCTCGGTCGCCGATCCGCTCGACGACTGCCGCCGTAACATCTTCGGCACGCTGAACCTGCTCGAGGCGGCGCGCCAGGCTGGAGTTGGGAAGGTGATCTATATCTCCAGCGGCGGCGCGATCTACGGCGAGCCGGAGACGCTGCCCTGCCCCGAGGACAACCCGATCCGGGCCGACTCGCCCTATGGCGTCTCAAAGCACACGCCCGAGCATTACCTCGAGCTTTACGACCGTTTGTATGGCCTGCGCTACACGACGCTGCGCTACGGCAATGTCTACGGTCCGCGGCAGGACCCCTACGGCGAGGCGGGCGTCGTCGCGATCTTCACAGCCCGAATGCTGGCGAATCAGCCGGTTACGATTAACGGCACGGGTGAGCAGGAGCGCGACTTTGTGTTCATTGACGATGTCGTCCAGGCTAACGTGTTGGCCCTCAAGAGCGGTGATGGCGTTGCGGTGAACATCGGCTCGGGTCGCGGGACGACAGTGAACGCACTCTTCCACGCGCTTAAGAGCGCAACCGAATACCCACAAACAGCGTTATATGGACAGGCGAAGCTCGGTGAGACGTTCCGAATCTACCTCGCGATCGATCGGGCTCGAGCGGTTCTCGGCTGGCGTCCAGTGGTGGATTTGGCAAAGGGCTTGCGCTTGACCGTAGCATCGCTGCGGCATCTGAGCATGGAGGAGTCGTAGTCGTCCGGCGCATCCGAGCCAGGAGAGTTAGCATCAAATCCTGAAGATAGGACTAGTCAACGGCGACGAGGTCAGTTAGAATCATGACAATATAGTTGGTCCGTAGGGAAGCATTGATCCCGAACGCTTCATTTGGTCGCTTGGCGTTCGGAGGAGCTAGCAGCGAACCCACCCCTTAGTTGAGGGTGGGTTTGGCGTGCAAACCTCAAGTCGCCGTGGTCGCCGATCCGATGCATCTATTACAGAGTCGTCATTCCTCCTTCGCCCCGCAATACAGCAACGCGATGCAACGATTGGTCGCCTTGTCGTCGTGGGACGCGATAGGGTGATCCTGACTGTAATCGCGTTGAGTTGGGTGTTGGCGAACATCGTCTTCTGGGCGTGGTGGTGGCAACCGGAGCACGTCGTCACCTGGCCGAAGTTCATTGTAGCGTCGTTTGCCCTTGCCTATGACCTGACGATGATGCCGGCCGTCTTCATCTTCATGGTCTTCAAGATGCGAAAGCCGGATCCGGCGCCAGCGCCGGCGGGTCTTCGCGTTGCGATGGCCACCGCCATCGTGCCGTCGTCCGAGTCGATCGACGTGCTGGAGCGCACGCTGGCGGCGATGGTGAACGTCCGCTACCCGCACGACAACTGGGTCCTCGATGAAGGCGGCGACCCTCGCGTTCGCGCGCTGTGCGATCGCTACGGGGCGCACTATTGGTCGAGGAAGGGTATTCCTGAGTTCAACCAGGAGCAGTGGCCCTTCCAGGCGAAGACAAAGTCGGGCAACTACAACTCCTGGTTCTCGCAGGTCGCCTATGATCGCTATGACTACCTCGTCCAACTGGACACCGACCACATCCCGGTCGAGAGCTACCTCGACGAGGTCCTCGGCTACTTCGATGACCCCAATGTCGCGTACGTGGCACTGCCGAGCGTCTACTGGAACTTGGGCGACTGGACTTCGCGCGGCAGCTCGGAGCAGAGCCAGATCTTCCAGGGGCCGATTCAGATGGGCTACTACGGATGGGCCGGCACGCCGATGATCATCGGCTCGCACGCCGCATACCGGATGTCCAATCTCCGCGAGATCGGCGGGTTCGCTCCGTCGCGGGCCGAGGATCACCTGGACACGTTGCGACTCGCCCAGAAGGGCTACCGTGGCGTCTTCGTGCCGAAGGTGATGGCCACCGGGCTCGGCCCGCATACGCTGGCGGACTACCTGGTCCAGGAGCACCAGTGGGCGTTCTCG
>DAOKZM010000010.1:17153-17512 GCA_035325665.1 Thermomicrobiales bacterium
CCTGCTCTAGTATGGCCGCGATTCGGGCAAGCTCACCTGGCGGCAGCGTATCGCATTCCTGTTCTCCGAGTCCTGGTACTCGCTGTATTCGCTCTGCTACCTCATCCTGTTTGCGCTGCCGATCTACGCGCTCCTGACGAACAGCCCGATCGCGCACGTCTCGTTCGGCGAGTTCATCCTGTATTCGGGCGCGATCACGCTCATGTCGCTCGTAGGCCTGGCCTGGGGTTACTCCAAAGGGTGGTATCGGCCCGGAAACCACTTCTTCGTCTCGTGGCAGGGCGTCCTGCTGGCCGCTGCGCGCTGGCCGATCGTCATGGTCGCGCTGTTCAACGCGGTGGTCTCGATCGTCTTCCGGA
>DAOKZM010000011.1:0-14135 GCA_035325665.1 Thermomicrobiales bacterium
GGACCGCGCCGTCCGCCCCTTGGCCTGCCACGGTTCGCTCCACCTCCGCGCCTGTTTGGTCCACTCATCCTGTGCTCCTCTCCTCGTGCGTGTCATTCCCGCCGGGGCAACGATGCTGTTCAGTCGGCTGGCGCCGCGTCATCCGGCGGGAAATGGGTTCTGGCGTAATCGCGCAGCTTCTCGCGCGTTTCATCGTCGACCTGAACCTTGAGTGCCCGGTCGACGGCCCGCGAGTCGATCGCGCGTTGCCAGCACGACCGTCGGCGACACAGGTAGGCGCCTCGTCCGTTGCGCTTTCCGGTCGGGTCGACCTCGACCGTCCCTTCGGGCGTCCGGACGAGGCGGACGTAGCTTCTCTTCGCGTCGTGCTCGCGACAGGCGATGCACAGCCGTTGCGGAACGTGGCGCGGCCGGGGCCCCTTGCGCGTTCGCGGTGCTGGTGGAGGGTTGGCCATGGCTCGCTCCCGCCGCTAGCTGGTCGCAACGTCGTCGTACAGTGGCAGCTCTTCACCGCTGTCGTAGTCGTACTTCGCGCGAATCTCCCGGCTGTAATAGACGTTCAGGACGTTCTCGACGACCTCGACGTCGACGCTCATTCCGACCAGGTCGGGGGAGAGCGGGCCGAACTCGCGGTCGCGGACCGAGATCATGCCGTCCGGCCGGACCAGCCGCGGCTGGCGCCCGAGCGCCATGAAGTCGTCCGGCCCGGCGCCGAACGCCTCGCGCGCTTCGCGGAACAGGTCGTCGTTCTGCTCGCGCAGCGACTCGGGGTCCTTGACGTCGATCTTCCAGCCGGTCAGCTTATAGGCCAGGCGGGCGTTCTGCCCGTCCTTGCCGATCGCTAGCGACATCTGGTCGGTCGGCACGATGACACGCGCGACCTTGTCTTCATCGTTGAGCGCGACGTTGATCGGCTTGGCCGGCGACAACGCGTTGGCGATGAACGTGTTGATATCGGGCGACCATTCGATCACGTCGATCTTCTCGCCCATCAGCTCGTTGACGATGTTCTGGATCCGGACGCCCCGGATGCCGACGCACGAGCCGACCGGGTCGACCTTCTCCTGGCGCGCCGCAACATCGACCTTGCTGCGCAGCCCCGGCTCGCGGGCGATGTTCATGATCTCGACCGCGCCGGAGTAGATCTCCGGCACCTCCAGCTCGAACAGCCGCTTGACGAGGTTCACGTTGGCGCGGCTGACGATGAGCTGTGGCCCACGCGGGTCCTTGTTGACGTCCAGCAGGTAGACCTTCAAGCGCTGCCCGGGCCGGTAGCGCTCGTTCGACACCTGCTCGCGGACAGGCATGACCGCCTCGGCCTTGCCCAGCTCGACGATGACGGCGCGCGAGTCCGCGCGCTGGATGACGCCGTTGAGCACCTCGCCGACCCGGTCAGCGAACTCGTCGTAGACGCTGTCGCGCTCGTAGTCGCGGATGCGCTGGAGGACGACCTGCTTGGCCGTCTGGGCGGCAATACGGCCAAAGTCCTTGGGTGTGCGGTCCCAACGGTAGATCTTGCCGATGTAGGCATCCGGGTCCATCGCCCGCGCCTCGTCCAGCGAGATCTCCGACGTCGGGTCCTCGACCTCCTCGGCAACGGCCTTGACAACGAAGATCCTCACCCCGCCGGTCGCCGGGTCGATCTCGACGTCGACGTTATCCTCGGTGTTCTCCATCTTTCGATAGACGGTCTTGAGCGCGTGTTCCACTGAGGCCATAACCGCCTCCTTGGGGATGCCGCGCTCGGCGGCGATCTGGGTGATCGCCATGTAGAAATCGCTCTTCATCTTCGACATAACCTCCTCGGGACATGCGCGTGCTGGAGGCGCGCGCCTCGTCGACAGAATGCAAGACCGGCATCCGAGATGGAGCGGGCGACGGCGTCCGTCACTCGGCGGCGCAGTGGCTGGTCCCGAACACAAAACAAAGTGGGCAATGCCCACTTCGACCCAGGGCCAGTCAGTTCCACCGCATAAGTATACCAGTCGCGAGCGGCAACCCGAACCCAGCGCCTGGCCAACTCGCCCGGGGCTGAGCGGCTGCGTGTTATACTGGCCGCGCCGGGGGAGCAGTGCGTGGGAGGCGGGTTGTCCAGGCGATGAAGCTTCGAACGTGGCTCCGACCTGGAATGCTGATCAAGCGCTGGATCCTCCTTCTCTTGGTCGGTCTGATCATGACCAGCCTTGCGTTGGCGATGGGTCTGGCCTGGGTCTACCGCAACTACGACTTCCCCTCGTCGGCCGCTGGCATCGTCCAGGCCATCACGCTGCAGTTCATCCCGCACCCCTATCGCGAGATTCTGGTCATCAGCGTCGGCGCCGGGTTTACCATCTACGGCTTCATCCAGCTCTCGCGATCGCTCCTGAGCCCCTTCCTCGACTCCCGGCCGGACGGTCAGGCGCTCGCCGAGATCATCGCCACGCACCGATTCGGCGTTACCGAGCCGGAGCTGCGGATCGTGACGATCGGTGGTGGCACCGGACTCTCGACGCTGCTAAGGGGCCTCAAACAACATAACGTCTCGATCACCGCGATCGTTACGGTCGGCGACGATGGCGGCTCGTCCGGCCGGTTGCGCAGCGAGTTCAACATGCCCTCGCCAGGCGACATCCGCAACTGCCTCGTCGCGCTCGCCGACTCGGAGATGCTGCTGAGCGACTTGTTCCAGTACCGGTTCGACGCCGCTGACTCGTCGCTTGATGGCCACTCGTTCGGCAACCTGTTTATCACCGCGATGACGAAGGTGACCGGCAGCTTCGAGCAGGCGGTCATCGAGTCGTCGCGCGTACTGAACATCCGCGGCACCGTCCTGCCCTCGTCGCTCGACGATATCGTCGTCTCGGCCGAGATGGACGACGGCACGACGGTCGTCGGCGAGTCGAACATCCCGCTCGCGCGCAAGCGCATCTCGCGGCTGTCCATCGCTCCCGACCACGCCGAGGCGTACGATCCGGCGATCGTGGCGCTGCTCTCAGCCGACCTGATCGTCCTCGGACCGGGCAGCCTCTACACGTCGGTGCTGCCGAACCTGTTGGTCGAGGGGATCTCGCATGCCTTGCGCTTCGCACCGGCCGAGAAGGTCTACGTCTGCAACGTCGCGACCCAACCGGGAGAGACGGACGGTTACAAGGTGATCGATCACCTACGAGCGATCAGCAGACACGCGCCGGGCATTGGCGTCGATCGCGTGCTGATCAACTCGAACCTGGAGCCGGCCGAGGCGCGGATCAAGCCTGAGTGGCACGTCAGTGCGGTCGAGTTCGATGGGCTGTACGAGTTCGAGGGCCGGGTCGCGGTCGACCAGCGCGATATCGTCAATCCCGAGTTCCCGCTCCGGCACGACCCGGAGAAGCTCGCCCGCGCGCTGATGGCGATCGGCCGCGAGCACCTGGCCGACGTGGCGCAACGCCCCGCCGACCTTGCGCGGGGATATGCGATAGCGGAGTCCGAGCGCGTGCGCGTTGGGGCGGCCTGATCGTCGACGACGGTCGCGATCTGGCCGGCCAGCGCGCTCGCGAGAGGCACACGGCACGACGGGGCTACTGAGGAGGGTCTGGATGGCTGCACGGGTCGCGATTAACGGGTTCGGACGGATCGGCCGCCAGGTATTCAAGGCGCTGCACGAGGAGTACGACGACATCGAGGTCGTTGCGATCAACGACCTGGTTGATCCTCACACGAATGCACACCTGTTGAAGTACGACTCGACGTACGGCATCTACGACGCCGACGTGGAGTACGACGGCGATTCACTGATGGTCAACGGGCGCGACATCAAAGTGTTCGCCGAGCGCGAGCCGGCCAAACTGCCGTGGGGTGACCTCGGCGTCGATACTGTCATCGAGTCGACCGGGTTCTTCACCGATGCCAACAAGGCGCAGGGGCACCGCGACGCCGGGGCCAAGAAGGTGATCATCACCGCGCCGGCCAAGAACGAGGATGTCACTCTGGTCATTGGCGTCAACGACGACCAGTATGACCCGGCCGCCCACAACATCATCTCGAACGCCTCCTGCACCACGAACTGCCTCGCTCCGGTAGCCAAGGTGATCCACGAGCGCTTCGGAATCGCCCATGCCCTGATGACGACGGTCCACGCCTACACGAACGACCAGGTCATCCTCGACGCTGCCCACAAGGACCTGCGTCGCGCTCGCAGCGCCGCCCTGAGCATCATCCCGACGACGACTGGCGCTGCACGCGCCGTGGCATTGGTGATGCCGGAGCTGAAAGGCAAGTTCGACGGCTTCGCCCTGCGCGTGCCGACGCCGACCGTCTCGATCGTCGACCTGACGGTCGATCTGGAGAGCGACGCCACCGCCGAGGCGATCAACGCAGCGTTCGAGGACGAGGCCAACGGCGCGCTCGAGGGCATCCTCAGCTTCAGTGACGAGCCGCTCGTCTCGAGCGACTATCGCGGCGACAGCCACTCGGCGATCGTCGACGGGCTGTCGACGATGGTGACCGGCACGCGGCTGGCCAAGGTCGTCGCCTGGTACGACAACGAGTGGGGCTACTCCTGCCGCGTCGCCGACCTCACCGACCTGATCGCCTCGCAGGGGCTGTAGAGTCGGAGTCCCCGTAGACCGTGACAGGTCGAGCGGGCGGCAGATTGCCGCCCGCTCGCTGCGTCCTTTAGTCGAACGAAGGGAGCGACGCAGATGGCATTCCGCACGCTCGATCAGCTAGGCGTCGCCGGGAAGCGAGCGCTCGTGCGGGTCGACTTCAACGTCCCGCTCGACGGTGACCGCATCACCGACGACACGCGCATTCAGGCGGCCTTGCCGACGATCCGGACGCTGCTTGACCGCGGCGCGGCCGTGATCCTCGTCTCGCACCTCGGCCGGCCCAAGGGCAAGGTGGATGCGAAGTATTCGCTGCGGCCGGTTGCCGACCGACTCTCGGAAGTCCTCGGCATGCCGGTGCGGCTCGCTAGCGATGTCGTCGGGCCGTCGGCGCAGGAGATCGCTGCCACCATCGAGCCTGGGCAGGTCGCGATGCTGGAGAATGTGCGCTTCGAGCCGGGCGAGGAGAAGAACGACGACGACCTGGCGACGAAGCTGGCCGGCCTGGCGGATGTCTACGTCAACGACGCGTTCGGCGCGGCGCACCGGGCGCATGCGTCGACAGCCGGGGTCGCCGGCAAGCTTCCGAGCGCTGCCGGACTGTTGATGGAGCGCGAACTGTCGGCACTTTCGCGGGCGCTCGACAACCCGCCGCGCCCGATCGTCGTCCTCCTCGGCGGAGCGAAGATCTCCGACAAGATCGGTGTGATCCGTAAGTTCCTTGATGAAGCGGACGCCATCCTCGTCGGCGGCGGCATCGCCAACACGCTGCTCGCAGCCCAGGGCCGCGAGATGGGACGCTCGCTGGTCGAGGAGAGCAGCCTCGATGTCGCTCGCGAGATCCTCCGCGACGCCGATCGGTCCTCGTGCGAGCTGGTCATCCCAAGCGACTTCGTGGTAGCGACCTCGCCTGACGACGCGGCCAACGCGCGGACGGTGACCGAGGTTGGCGCCAACGAGGCCGTCTTCGACATCGGCCCGGCGACCGTCGCCGCGTTCGCCGTATGGATTCGCCAGGCGAAGACGATCGTCTGGAACGGGCCAATGGGGCTGTTCGAAGTGGTGCCATTCGACGCCGGCACGCGGGCCATCGCCGAAGCGGTGGCGTCGTCGGATGGCTACTCGATTGTCGGCGGCGGCGACTCGGTCGCCGCAGTCCAGCAGACGGGGCTGGCCGATGAGATCGACCACATCTCGACCGGAGGCGGCGCCTCGCTCGAGTTTCTGGAGGGCCAAACCCTTCCCGGAGTCGCGGCGCTGGAGGTGGAATCGTGACACGAACGAAGATCGTAGCCGGTAACTGGAAGATGAACACGACGCTGGACGAGGCGCGCGACCTCGCGGCCGCGATCGCCAGCGGGGCAAGCGCGTCTGAGGGGGTCGAGCTCGCCGTCTTCCCGCCGTTCCCCTGGATCGTGCCGGTCTACGCCGCGCTCGGCGGCAGCAGCATCCAGGTCGGCGCCCAGGACTGCTACACCCAGAAATCCGGCGCGTTCACCGGCGAGGTTTCTCCGTGGTCCCTGGCGGGAATCTGCCAGATGATCCTGGCCGGCCACAGCGAGCGCCGGCACGTCATCGGCGAGAGCGACGAGCTCGTCGGCCAGAAGGTCGATGCCACGCTCGCGGCCGGACTGACGTCGGTGCTTTGCGTCGGCGAGCTCCTCGACGAGCGGCAGGCCGGGGAGGCTCAGACGGTCGTGACACGCCAGCTCGAGGCGGGACTGGCCCTCCTAGGGGGCGGGGTCACCCGCTCCGACCCCGGGGGGGGGAGCGGGCGGGGCGGCCCGGCCCCCCCCGCCGATGCGCAGGAGATGTGCGCCGCCATCCGCGGCTGGATGGTCAGCCGGTACGCCGACGCAGGCGACTCGGTGCGCGTGCTGTACGGCGGCAGCGTGACACCTGAGAATGCCGTCGAGCTCTTCGAGCAGCCGGACGTTGATGGCGGTCTCGTCGGCGGCGCGAGCCTGAAGGCGGACTCATTTCTGGCGATCGCGGCAGCAGCCGCGACCGGCGGCGTGTAGTATCCTTCGGCAGTTGTTGATCCGTCGTCTGGGAGGCTCGTCGCTTGGATTTCGCACTTGACCTTGCGATCGTCGTCGTATCGCTCATGCTGATGGCTGTCATCCTGATGCAGTCGAAGGGCTCAGGCTTCAGCGGAGCCTTTGGTGGCGACACCTCGTCGATCTATCGCACGCGGCGCGGTTTCGAGCGAACGCTGTACAACTTCACGATTGGCATCGGCGTCGTCTTCGTCGTCCTGTCGATCATCGCTGCCATTTTCCGGTAGCGCCGGAACCGGCTTGGAAGACGTATACAGGGCTGCGGTATACTGCCGCGCAAGCGCGAACACAGCGGTCGAATAGGAGGATCCACCAATGCCGTCTCTCGGGTGGCAGGAACTCGTCATTATTCTGGTGATCGTCGTCATCATCTTCGGTGTGGGCAAACTCCCGGAGATCGGCGGCGCGTTGGGCAAGGGCATCAAGGAATTCAAGACCAACGTCAACGAGGACGAGGAAGACGTCACCGTTGTCGAGCCCAACGAAGTCACGACGAAGCCGAAGACCCCGGCCAAGGAAGAGCTCTAGGCTCCGTCCTGATACACAGAACGATCGCGTGATGCCCGGGCAACGACCCGGGCGTCGCCGTCTCCGGCCGCGCGGGGGGATCGGCCGACGCTCCCGCGGGCGGCTGTATACTCGTGGTCGGTCGCTGCGCTCGCAGTGACCGCCATTCGAAGGATTGTCCGCCATGTACGACGGCTCCCAGGCCGGCTCGGCTTCCGGAGACGCAACGCGCCAGCCGAACACGCCGCTCTCCGACGCGGAATCGACGCAAGATCTTCCGGTCGTGGAGCCGGCGCCAGCGGCCGACCGCGGAATGCTCTGGGATGTCGTCGAGACGCTCATCCTGGCGTTGCTGATCTTCGTCGCCGTCCGTGCAGTGGTGCTGAACTTCCGCGTGGACGGGGAGTCGATGTCGCCGAATCTCGACTCGGGCGAGATGCTGCTGGTCAATCGCACGGTCTACTGGCACTTCGACCTGAACGCGATCCTCGACCCGTTGCCGTTCATCGAACGACCGGGCGAGCACATCGTCTACCCGTTCCACCCGCCGCAGCGGGGCGACATCGTGGTCCTGCATCCGCCCGTCGAGCGCGGCAAGCCGTATATCAAGCGGGTCATCGGCCTGCCGGGCGAGCGGCTGTCGATCCACGATGGCGCGGTCTATATAAACGGGGAGCGCCTGGAAGAGCCGTATCTCAACGGGCTCACGACATCGTGGTCCGGCACGCTCGGTCAACAGGAGCTCACGATTCCCGAAGGCCAGGTGTATGTCCTGGGTGACAACCGCTCGAACTCGTCCGACTCGCGAGCGTTCGGCCCCATTGACATCGACCAGATCATCGGCCGGGCCTGGATCGCATACTGGCCAAAAGATGATATAGGTATCCTGTCCACGCCGTCGTATCCTCGATAGGAGGCGGTCGAATCGCCGAGCCGGGGCGCACGTATCTTCTCGATGAGGACGCCCGCTGCGGAGGGGCACGGAATATGATAGAGACTATCGTCGATAGCATCAGGGTCAGCCTGGTCACCCAGGCGCGGGTGGTCATCCTCAAGGAGGTCGGGGGCGACCGGCACCTGCCGATCTGGATCGGCGCGTTCGAGGCCGAGGCGATCGCTATGGAGCTCCAGGGGATCGCCGCGTCGCGCCCGCTCCCCTCGGTGATCGGGGAACTCGGCGCAAACGTCAACCGCATCGTCATCACCGAGATCAACAACGATGTCTTCTATGCCCGCATCGTCATCCAGCAGAACGGCATGGGCGTCGAGATCGATTCGCGCCCGTCGGACGCGATCGCGCTGGCCGTTCGGGCGAAGGCGCCGATCTTCGTCGAGGACGTGGTGATGGACCGCGCAGGCGTCCCCCTGGACGACGAAGCCGAGGACGACGCGGGCCCGACCGGCGAAGGGGACGAGGAGACGCCGATCAACGAGGAGCGGCTCTCGGCGTTTCGCGACTTCATCGACACGCTTGACCTCGACGATTTCGGACAGAAGAAGGACAACTAGGACAGCCGTTACCCGGCGCGCTTGCCGTGCGCTGAGCTGACATGTGGAATAGCAGGTCATGGATTCGTGTTGTTCATCTCAGGTTGAAGCCGAGCCGAACGTCGCCCTCGAGAGATCGGCGGACGACGGCCTGATGCAGGCGCGGCTCGAGCAGGAAGCGTTGGAGCATATCGACGCGTTATACCGGACCGCGCTCCGGATGACTCGGAATGCGGCCGATGCCGAAGACCTCGTGCAGGAGGTGTATCTTCGCGCGTTTCGCTCGCTCCATCAGTTCACCGAGGGGACGAATCTCCGTGCCTGGCTGTTCCGCATCCTCACCAACACGTACATCAACGAGTATCGGCGCCGGCAGCGCCGGCCCGCTAGCGCCTCGCTCGATGACATTGAGGAGTTCTATCTCTACGATCACCTCATCGATTCCGGCGTCCAGCCTAGCGTCGAGCGCCCGGAGGACATCGTGCTCAGCAAGCTCTCGGTCGATAGCGTGATCGGCGCCATCGAGGAGCTTCCCGAGGAGTTCCGCCAGGTCGTGCTGCTGGCCGATGTCGAAGGGTTCAGCTACCGCGACATCGCGTCGATCGTCGATATCCCGATCGGGACCGTCATGTCTCGCCTCTACCGCGCGCGCCGGCGCCTGCAGCGCCAGCTCTACGACGCGGCCGTCGAATCCGGAGTCATCGGGAGAGTCGCCGCCGATGGGCACGTGTAGTCAAACGATCGAGCACCTGTACGCGTACATCGACCGCGAGCTGTCGGAGCAGGAGCAGCGCGAGGTTCAGGCCCATCTCGACCGATGCCCGCCCTGCCGGGATCACTTCCGGTTCGAGGCGAACGTCCTCAGCCTGATCGGCCAGCGCTGTCGCCAGACGAGCGCCCCGCCCGAACTGAAGGATCGCGTTCGAAAGATGTGTCAGTCCGGCTGACCGCCCACAGCGGGTGTCGCGTCCTCACGGAATCGAGCCAGCTCGAACGTCATCGCCGGACAACGGATATTGTGCAGGTCGATCTTGGCATTGATCTCAGCCGCGCGCTTGCGGTAGTTCTCGCCGGCACGGACACAGAGCGCGTGCGTGCTAGAGCCGGTCTGACGGATCAGGTCGCCCCACTCGCGGAGAGCCGCCAGCACGGTCGGCCGCTCGTAGTAGACCTGCTTCCGTAGCTCCAGCCACTCCGGCAGGAACCCGGCGTTGTGGAGGATGTGGACACCCATCCAGTCATCGCCCGCATAGTCGTCGTCCAGCGATGAGAGACGCTTGCCGGCTGAGCGGAGATTGTCGAACTCGCCCCGCTCCACCGCCTCCCGGATCTTCTCTTCGGCAATGCGATCGAACAACCTGACCTCGACTCTCGCGAATTGGCGTTGTTGTGGGGTATATCGGTCGTTGTTATACTCGCGGCAGCGCCCGTGAAGCATCTCACAGGCCCGTCGCAGCGACAACACACGTCCGACGACACGGGGTAGCGGAAGGGTCGCAGGCTTGGCTCAGCAGGTTCACGTCAGCGAGTCGGATCTCGAACGCGTTCGCGAGCTGCTGCGGGCGAAGTACCACCCACGAGACCACGAAGAAGCCCAGGAGCTTATCCTCGCCGCCTGCCAGGACGTCCAGCATCTGACAGGCTGGGTGTCGCCGGAGGCCGCCCAGATCATCGGCGACCACCTCGGCGTCACCGAAAACCGCATCTTCGGGCTCCTGACCTTCTACGCCGACTTCCGGACGCAGCCCCCCGGCAACCATGTCATGCTGCTCTGCCACGGCGCCGCCTGTTACGTCGCCGGCAGTCAGAAGCTGATCGACGAGCTGCAGGACCGCTATGGCGTCGCCGGAGACGAGACGACCGCCGATGGCGAGCTGACCGTCCAGGTGGTCAATGGCTGCCTCGGTGTCTGCGAGCTGGCGCCGGCCGTGCAGGTGGACCATCACGAATATTTCGGGAACCTAGATGTCGACAGGTTCAACGAGGCAATCGCCGAGATCATCCGGCGTGGGCCGGCGGGGGGTCACCATGAAGCTCACTGATCGGCAGGCGTTCGAGCAGTTCGCCGCCCAGGCTGCCGCGGATTGGGAGAAGCTCCACGACGGCAGTCAGTGGGTCGTCCGCGTCCCGATCGGCGAGTGGTCCAAGTCGAAGGGCGCTCTGGCGACCTTCGAGCACCTCCGCTTGTTGCTGGAGGAGTCTGGCCTGCCGTATACGCTGAAGCGGGTCGGATCAGGCGGCTGGAACTGGGCCGATCCGTCCGTCGTCGTCGAGGGGCCGAACCATCCGTCGATCCTCTACGCCAATGTCACTGCCGATCGCGTTCCGGATCTCGTTTCCTCGCTGAAGGCCGGCCGGCCGAACGAGGAACTTGCCGTCGGGACCTTTGGGGACTTGCCTGCGGGCAACATCCGTCCGCTCTCCGAGCACCCGTTCTTCGAGGGACAGAAGAAGCTCCTAACCGCCGACTGGGCGGTGATCGACCCCGAGTCGATCGAGGATTACATCGCCCGCGGTGGATACTCGGCCCTCAAGAAGGCGCTCTTCGAGATGACCCCGGAAGAGGTCATCGAGGAGATGAAGACGGCGAGCGTCCGCGGCCGTGGCGGCGCCGGCTTCCCGGCCGGCATCAAGTGGGAGAGCGCGCGTAAGTCTCGGGCCGAGCCGAAGTTCGTAGCGATCAACTCGCACGAGGGTGAGCCGAACGTCTATAAGGACCGCCAGCTCATCGAGAGCAACCCGCACCTGGTGCTCGAGGGCATCCTGATCGCCTGCTACGCGATCGGGTCGAGCCGCGGGTACAACTACGTCGGCGGCGAGCACGTCCTCGCGCTGGAGCGCTTCCGCAAGGCGGTCGAGCAGGCCGAGGCGATGGGGTTGGTTGGCGACAACGTCCTCGGCTCGGGATTCGACGTCGAGGTCCGCGTCCGGGCCGGCGGCGGCGCGTACATCTGCGGCGAAGGATCGGCGCTGATGTACTCCGTCATGGGTGAGCGTGGCCAGCCGCGGACGAAGCCCCCGCGCAGCGTCGAGGAGGGGCTCTGGCGCCGGCCGACGATGCTCAACAACACGGAGTCGATCGCCAACGCGCCGCTCGTGATCAAGAACGGCGGCGGGTGGTACGCGAGCTACGGCACCGAGAAGAGTAAAGGCACCAAGCTCTTCACCTTCCAGGGGCCGCTCAAGCGGCTCGGCGTCGTCGAGATGGAGATGGGCGTTAACCTGCGCCACCTGATCTTCGACGTCTACGGCGGCATGAAGGACGGGTACACGTTCAAGGGTGTCCAGACCGGCGGCGTCTCGGCGGGCGCGTTGCGCGAGGACCAGCTTGACCATCCGGTCGACTTCGACTCGCTGACGTCGCTCGGCGCGATGCTTGGCTCGGGTGGGTTCGTCGTCTTCGACGACACCGTCTGCTCGGTCGCATTCGCCCGCTACCTGATGGCGTTCAACCGTTACGAGTCGTGTAGCAAGTGCACTCCGTGCCGCCTGGGCAATCCGGCGCTGACCGAGATCATCGACCGGATTCGCAACGGCAGCGGCCGGCCGGCGGACCTGCAGCTCATCGAGCGCACGAGCAAGCACGTCATCGAGCTTTCACTCTGCGGCCTCGGTCAGGTTGCGCCGATGCCTGTCCTCGGCATGATGCGGGCGTTCCCCGAGGAGTGGCGTCAGCACATCGAGGAGGGCGTCTGCGCGGCGGGCGATTGTCCGATGCACGCGCGGGCGCTGATGACGGCAGCAGCCGACGGCTAGCGCTGCCCACGAGCCAGACTACCGATCACGACACCGGCGGCGATCGCGAGAGCGCCGCCGGCCAGTATCAGCGACATCCGCTCGCCGGGGAGCGCGAAGGCCAGGATCTCCGCGATCGCTGGCTCGGCGGTTGCCAGCAAGCTGGCGCGGCTCGGCCCGATCTTCCTCAGTCCCCACGTGTACAGCAGCATCGGCGTAATCGTCGTGCCGACCCCGTTGACCAGCGCGATCAACCCGACGCCAGCTGCCGAAGGCAGGGATGGGCCATCGACGACGAGCTTCACGACCCAGAGAGCGACGGCCCCGACCGCGAGCGACGCAGTTACGACGAACGTGGTTGAGAGCCGCTGGAGTGCGAACCGTGCGATCAGGCTGTAGGACGCGTAGGTCACGGCCGAGAGCAGGCCGAGGACGATACCGATCGTGGACGACCCACCCACCGAACCACTCCCGGCCGCGACGCCGATCACCCCGGCGAACGACACGAGCAGCGCGACCTGCTGCGATCGCGACACCGGCAAGCGATAGGCCACCCAGGCCATCACCGCCACGATAGTTGGGGCAACGTAAAGCAGCACGGTCGCGACCGCTACCCCTGCCTCGTGATAGGCGTAGATCAGCATCACGTAGAACGCCGCCGTGCTGATCAACCCCATCGCGACGACCGCCGCGGCGATGCTGGGCCGACGCAGCGCAGCCAGGTCACTGCCGATCGTCCGAGAGAACGTCGAAACGATCAGGAGAATGATCGCGGCCGCGCTGGCCCGGATCGTCACCAGCGTCACTGGCTCGACGTCCACGTGCCGGCCGATGAGCTCATACGACACTCCGAGCGCGCCCCAGCAAGCCGCCGCGCCGAGGATCGCCGCTACGGCGAGCCCCGGCGTGCGACTGGCCCGCTGAGAGGTCGTGGGGCTAGGAGAGATCGACGGTCTGGCCGACACCCTGGCTCGCCGCCGCTTCGAGCGCCGCTCCGCAGACGATCATGTCCTGGATAGCGTTGCCGACCGACTTGAAGAACGTGACCTGCTCGGCCGATTCGCGGCCGGTCACGTCTCCGGCCGCGACCTGTCCGAGCTCGATCGTCACGGCGTCTCGGGCGATCGCGCCCCGGTTTATCGACTGGATCAGGTCGCCGGCCTCGTGCAAGGCGGCCTCGACCGCATCGACGACGATTCGCGCGCGGGCGACCGTCGCGTCCGGGATCTCCTGCATCTCGGGGGTGTAGGCCCCAATGCCGTTGATGTGGACACCGGGCGAGAGCCAGGCGTCCTCGAAGACCGGGCTGGTCGCCGTCGTCGCCGTGCAGATGACGTCGGCGCCCTCGACGGCCTCCCGCGCCGAACTCGCCGCCACGACGCGCGGCATCGCGTCGGGTAGCCAGGCTTCGAGACGCTCGGCGAACGACTCGCGCGACTGGGCGAACAGATCGAAGACACGGATCTCGTCGATCTCCCGTACGGCGCAGACGGCGGCAGCCTGGGTGACACCCTGTGCTCCCGCGCCGATAACGGCGAGCGTTCGCGCGTCGGGCCGGGCCATCAGGTCGGTCGCCGCGCCGGAGACGGCTCCGGTCCGCAATGCCGTGACGGCTGCGCCCTCCATCAGGCCGGTCGGCACACCGGTTGCCGGATCAACGGTCATGACGAGCGCGTTGATCGTCGGCAGACCGCGCTCGCGGTTGCCGCCGAACACCGACACGACCTTCACACCAGCGGCTGCGGGTGCGTCGCCGCTGGCCGGGACGAAGGCCGGCATG
>DAOKZM010000011.1:14145-17216 GCA_035325665.1 Thermomicrobiales bacterium
GATCGTCTCGCCGCGGCTGTAGGCGGCGAAAACCTGCTTCATCAGCTCGATAGCCTGTCGCATCGGAACGAGGCGTCTGATCTCCTCTGCCCGCAACGCCAGCATGCTGCCCCCTCTTCTCCGCGCGAGAACCCGTCGTGGCGGCAGTCTAGCATGGCGCCGACGGGTCATCGGCTGGCGGTCAGGAGCGGCGGCTCAATAGCGTGGCGGCCACGAACGGAGCCGCCACTCCGGCAACGAACGACACGGCCGCCCGGCCGAGCAACATCCGCACGCTGACCTCGGGGCTCATGCTCCTGGCGCGATCGTCGAACGACCCGTGGGCGCCGTGGTCGCCTGGCGCCGGCTCGAACAGGTTATCCGGCCGGTTGTCGGGCATCGGAACGTCACGCATCTGGGATGCATACCCGGTCCTCGCAAGGAAGCGGTCGAGAAGGCCCGGCGCCAGCGTCGAGATCACCTTCTGGCCGATGACCGCCTTGATCGCGCTGCCCGCCAGCAGCATCTCGCGCGGCCAGGTCTCGGCGGCGAACAGCACGGCGTCGGCGATCACCTCCGGTTGGTAGATCGGTGGCACCGGCTGCGGCTTCTTCGGCAGCTTCGCGCGCTGGATGTCGAACTGCGGGGTGTTGACTGCCGGGAGCTGCAGCATCGTCACCTGGACATTGCTCCCCTCGTGGAGCAATTCGGTTCGCAGCGAATCGGTGAAGCCGCGGATCGCGGCCTTCGCGCCACAGTAGGCACTCTGCAGCGGGATGGAGCGGTAGGCGAGCGCCGACCCAATCTGGACGATCCCGCCTCGGTCCCGCGGCTTCATCCGCGTCAATGCCGCCCGGGTTCCGTAGACGTAGCCGAGGTACGAGACTTCGGTGACCCGCTTGTACTCCTCGTTCGTCACGTCGGAGAACGGTGCGAACACGGTCACCATCGCGTTGTTCACCCAGATGTCGATCGGGCCGAGCTCACGCTCCACCTCGTCGGCCGCACGCTCGACCGCGTCCGCATCGGACACGTCGAGCTGAATGGCATGAGGACGCCGTCCGTACGACGCGACCTCACTCGCCGCTGCCGCGAGACCATCCACGTTGCGCGCCAGCAGCGCGACGTCAGCGCCCTCCTGGGCAAACGCGCGGGCGACCGCTCGTCCGACGCCGGCCGACGCGCCGGTGACGACGACGACCTTGTTCTCGAATCGCTTGTCCATATTCGTGAATCCATCCTTTGGTCGCAGGGTTGTCACCCGGGTTCGGCGCTACTATCGGTCTCGCGTTCGATCGCGCCGCGGACTTTGCCGAGGTCGCCGACGAGGGCCGCGAACCAATCGGCGTCGTCGCGGCGGCGCTGGAGCATCACGAACGACGGGTGAACGGTGGCGAGCACCCGCGTCTCGCCAGGAAGCTCGAACCATTCGCCGCGTTGCGCCATCAGCTTGAAGTCGCGGCCGAGAATGCGTTTGGCCGCGACCGCGCCGAGGCAGCAAATCACTCGTGGCTGAACGATCGCGAGCTCGCGATCGAGCCACATGGCGCAGGCGTTGATCTCGCTCTGTCGCGGCGGTCGGTTGCGGCGGCCGTTGCGCGTCGGCGTCCACGGCCGATGCTTGACCGCGTTCGTGACGTAGACGCTCGCGCGATCGATCCGCGCCGCGGCCAGCGCCTCGTCGAAGAGCTGGCCGGCCGGTCCCACGAACGGACGACCCTGGGCATCCTCCTGAGCTCCCGGCGCCTCGCCGATGAACATCGCGACCGCCGGGACGGGTCCCTCGCCGAAGACCGTCTGCGTGTTCCCCTCCCAGAGCGGGCAGGCTCGACACGACCGCGCCTCCTGGCGGGCCTGGTCGAGCAGCTCGGACGGTCGTGCGGGATCGTCTGGCACTGGGGCAGCTCCCTTCGAGCTGTGCCTAACGCAAGGTCGATGCCGACCGACCACTGCCGCGGCGATGGCGTATCCTTGTCGACGATGACGACGCGCGATCCAACATCCTCCACCCGCGCCCCCGGCAGGCCGCACCAGATCGGAGACGGTGGCATGCACGGCGATGCGGTCCTCGAGACGCTGCAGTCGGTCTGGGGATATGACTCGTTTCGCCCGCTTCAGGAAGACATTGTCCGGACGATCCTCGACGGACGCGACGCATTCGTGTTGCTGCCAACCGGCGGCGGCAAGTCGCTCTGCTATCAGCTGCCGGCGCTGCTGCTCGACGGGCTGACTGTCGTCGTGTCGCCGCTGATCGCTTTGATGAAGGATCAGGTCGACGCGCTTGTCGAGCTCGCCGTGCCGGCCACCTACATCAACAGCTCGCTCGACTCGAGTGAGATTCGCCAGCGGCTCGCCGCCGTGACGCGCGGTGAGGTGAAGCTCCTCTACGTCGCGCCGGAGCGGTTCACGACGCCGGGGTTCATCCAGCGCCTTCAGGCGCGCGGCGTCTCGCTCGTCGCGATCGACGAGGCGCACTGCGTGTCCGAGTGGGGCCACGACTTCCGTCCCGAGTATCGCGATCTGCTGCGCCTTCGCGAGGCGTTCCCGAGCGCGGTGTTCGCGGCATTCACCGCGACCGCAACCCGACAGGTCCAGCGCGACATCCGCCAGCAGCTCGGACTGAGTGACGCCGAGCAGTTCCAGGGCAGCTTCAACCGGCCGAACCTGTATTACGACGTGCGCCCCAAGCGGAAGGCATACAGCCAGATCGCGTCGTACATCCGCAGCCACCCCGGCTCCAGCGGCATCGTCTACTGCCTGTCACGCGCGGGGACAGAAGATACCGCCGAGCGGCTGCGGCAGGATGGCATCTCGGCCGCAGCCTATCATGGCGGCATGGACGCCGACGCGCGGCGCCAAGCGCACCGTGTAATAGCCATCGCCCGCGCCGATGTCGGCCACCGTCATGCCGGGGCGGACATCGGCCGAATCCATGATGTCGTCGGCCTCGTTGACGCGATCGCGCGCCTCCTCGGTCGACCATTTGGTCGAGGTAATCGGCGCGACCGGCCGGTCGGCGGGCGGAAATTCGCGGGCCGTCTCGATGCGGTCGCTGTCTTCGTTCCACGGACCGGCGCACCCGGCGAGCAGCG
>DAOKZM010000012.1:0-487 GCA_035325665.1 Thermomicrobiales bacterium
GGCGGTTGAACCAGGCGAACATAAGTGGCTCGAGCAGGCCCGTCACCATGTTCGACGCCAGATAGGCGACCGTCGCCAGCCAGATCGATCCAGCCGCCAGCCCGGCGAGCCCGATACCAGCGATGAGCCCCAGCGCGAAGAGCTGCCCGCGAAACGTGCCGACTCGCTCGACCCGCCCCGCCAGCGCCGCGCCGACCGCATTGACCAGCATCGCGCCAGCCAACACGAGGCCGATCGTCGAGTTCGACAGCCCCCGGTCGGAGAAGGCAGCTTGCAGATACAGGAAGGCGATAGCCCCGGCCGCCCAGAACCCGCCGGAGAATGCCAGCATCGCCGCGACGCGCGGCCGCTGGCGCAGGGCCGCCGCGACATCGCGCAGATGCTTCGTCGCCGATGCCCGCTGCTCGCCCTCGGCGCGGCGCGGCGGCTCGGTCAGGCCGGCCGCCAGCCAGACGCCGGCCAGGCCGCCGCCGATCGCCAGGCCATA
>DAOKZM010000012.1:497-8788 GCA_035325665.1 Thermomicrobiales bacterium
TCGGAGAGCGCCGCGCCGATCCAGACGGTCGCCCCAGCCACGATGTAGGTCGCGCCGAGGAGCTTGCCGAGGATCCCGGCGTAGCCGCCTCGCTGCTCGCCCAGCGCGTCGTAGAGGTACGCCTGGTCGGCGCCGGAGCGGAAGCTGTACGACGCCTCGGTCAGAAACATCGCGACGAGCACGACCCAGAACGACGGCGCGACGAACAGCAGCGCCGACGAGAGGGCGATCAGCAGCGGGCCGACGGCCAGCGACCAGCGCCGGCCGATCAGGTCGGCGAACGAGCCGGACGGCAGCTCCAGCAGCACTGGCGCGAGGTGAAACGCCGACTCGGCCAGGCCGATCTGTGGCAGCGAGAAGCCGCGGCTGGAGAGATAGAGGATCCAGATGCCCCCGGTGAACTCGGTCCGGGTGATGAGCTGGTAGAGATAGAACCGGCGGATCGATGCCGCGCCCACCGCTGGCGGCGCGATCGTCTGAGATTCGAGCATGTGGAAAACGCTCCCACGTCGTCAACGTGGGGACGGGGCGTCACGACGCTCCATCCCCGCTGTCCTCCTGCGTCAGGCCTCAGGACAGCGGGCTGTTGTGCGTTCGCGTGTACTTCCAGACGAACCAGTTGCCGGAGAGGCCGGCAACGGTCGGGAGAGACAGAATCACCACATGCTCCTACGCCAGGCTACGATGCATGACCGCGCTATCATAGCGGCCCGCGGCCAGGAACGCTAGCGGGCCGGACGGCCCCGAAACGACGGCGCGAGCCTGCGCCACGACGCCGTAAACGACAGCGTCGCGACCGCGACGCCGAACAGGACGAGTGCCCCACCCACGATCGTGCCGACTCCGACCGGCTCCCCGAGCAGGATTGCGCCGGAGACCACGCCGACGAGCGGAACGAGATAGAGGAACATCCCCGCCCGCGCCGCCGCGCCACCTTGCAGACCCACCGCCCAGAGGATCGGCGCCACGACGCTGGCGCCCACGGTGAACAGCACGACCGCCAGCCAGCCGGGCGGGTCGAGGTCGCCGAGCGCGCCGGCAAAGCCACCAGTCCCGAGGAGCAGCATCAGCGGTAGACCGGCGATCGAGCCGACCATCGGGATCGAGGTCGGCGGGATCGGGCCCAGCCACGGCTTGACGATCACCGAGTAGATCGCCCAGAGGATCGCCGACAGGAGCATTAGCAGGCTGCCGAAGACCTGGTCACCCGACAGCGCGATCTCACCACCGCCGACGGCGACGACGATCGCGCTGCCGATCAGCGCCAGCAATAGCCCGAGGACGACCCGCGGCCGCAGGCGTTCGTTGAGCAGCGGCACCGCCAGCAGCGCCATGAAGACCGGTGACATGCTCGACACCAGCGCGGCGGTGCCCGATGCGACGTACTGGATGCCGTAGGCCAACGGCACGTTGAAGCCGAGCTGCCCCAGCAGGCCGAGGCCGATCGCGCGTAGAACCACCCGCCGTGGCGGGGCCGGCGCGCCGAGCAGCCCGAGCGCAACCGCCCCGACGGCCGCGCCGACGACGAAGCGCGCCAGCAGGATATGCCCCGGCTCCAGCGTCCCGACGACATGGCGCGTCGAGACCGGCACGAAGCCCCAGATCAGCGTCGCGCCGAGGAGCGCCAACCCCGCCGTCCGGTTCATCGACCCGCAGCCTCCCGTACCGCCGCCTTGCACATCCGCGAATGGTATCGCGGGATGCTGCCGCGTGTTCAGGACGCAGACGGCTCATCCCCGGTGCTGGTGGTGCTAACTCCGGCACGGTAGTAGATGATTCGCCACTCGTCGCGTGCTCCACGCCGGTCGTCGGGATCGTCCATCTCGCCGTACCGTACGCGGAGGTATCGCCAGGTAAGGTCGTCGATCGGGCCGGAGAGCCCATGCCAGTGACTCGCGATGACCTTGGCGTAGTCGTTTGGCGTCTGGCTCGGCTCGCGGCGAATGCCGCTGCGGCCGCCAAGGTCGAGCAGATAGCGGTACGCGGTCCGGACGTTGGCGGGAGGCAGGTCGAGGTCGAGCCGGGAAGCGCGCGGATACCGCCGATGCCTGACTCGCGGCCGCCAACCGAGCATCTGGTCGCGCGCCAGCTCCCACGACCAGATGCTCTCGCGCACCTCGTCGACCTCACCCGGCTCGTGCAGGTGCTGGTAGCGCCGAACCCCACGGAGCACCAGCCAGAGACCCCCAATCACGAGCAGCGCGGCCACGCTGACCTCGAGCGCGAGCCTCAGTGCGACCGGAACGGAGGTCTGGGCGTCGTTGACGAACTGGGCGGGTGGTGGCGGCAGCGGTGATGACCGCTGGCCTGTGTCCGACTGACCGCCACCTGCTACGAGCCTGATCAGCCAGATGACCGGCATGGCCAGCAGGAAGAAGGCGTAGGCGACGGCGACCACCGCCCAGAAGGCGATCGTCCCCAACCATCCCGCCACCGCCTCGAACGGGCCGCCGACAAGCGCCCCGGCGTCGCGGCTGGCAAGCGCCGCCAGCAACGCCGCGATGACGAACAGCACGACGGCGACGATCGACGCGCTACCCAACCACCGCGACGCGCCCGTGCTGTTCTGCCGCGACCGTCGCCCGATGGTGTCCCGGAACTGCGCGGTCGCAGCGGCAACCAACCCGCCAACGAAGACGAGCGGCACGGCGGTGGCCGCGGTGTCCTGCATCCTGGCGCTGGTCCCGCCACTCCCCAGCGCCGCAACGACGGCAGCGACCCCGACGACGACCATCGCACGCACGGCAATTCTGCGCGTCGTCTCGACCGTCAGCGCGTCGGGGTCGGGTCCGAGCCGGCCGGCCCGCCACCAGACTACGACGCCGGCCAGGACGGCCACGACCGCGGCCCGCTGCCCGCCGAGCAGGTCATCGGCCAGCCCGAACGGCATAACGCGCCATGACTCGACGGTGGCTGAATACCACCCGACCATCAGCACGAGCCAGACGGCAATATCGACGACGCGTACGGCGGCCGGATCCCAGCCGGCAGCAATGAGCGATCTCGTGACCCAGAACAGAGCTAGCCCGAGGACGAACAGCCCGGCAGCCGGCAGGTTGGACTCTCCGGCCGCGAGCCGCAGCCATGGAGCGGCCGCCGCTGCTTCGACCAGGGCCAGCAGGCTGGAGAGCAGCACGTCAAGCCTGCGCGGCCGAAGCCATGTCGTCATCTCGCTCCTCCACCCCTACGACATGCACAGCCAGCCCGCCTCGCGGGACCAACGTTGGCCGCGCGCCAATCGTGACGCACACGATCGAGCGCCCCGCTCGATGCAGCCGGGCGACCGTTTGCTCCAACGCGGACGTCAGATGCCCAGTCACGACCACGATCGTCGCGCCCGGTGGCATATCCCGCGCCTCGCGCGCGACCAGCGTCTCGATCCGGTCGCCAGTGTGCGCGATGATCAATGCCAACGCTTCGAGGCAGCGCGTCAACTGTCCTGGATGACGGCTTGGGCGGATGCGGACGATTCGCTCACCACCGCGCAGCGGTGCGTTGACGAAGAGCCCCACCTGCCGCCGCTCCTCGACGGCGCGCATCAGGAGCGACGCGCCGGTCGAGATGACCCGCTCTAAGAGGGCCGAGTCTATCCCCTCCCAGAAGTGGTCGAACGTATTGACGTCGATGAAGACAGCCACAACCGGGGCGGCGGTGCGATCCAGTCGCCGCGAGAGCAACGCTCCCGACCGCGCGCTCGCGCGCCAGTGCAGGCGGCGCGGCGGATCGCCGGCCACGTAGGGACGGATACCGGCCACCTCAAGCGGATCCTCCCACACCGGGCGATGCGATCGCGCGTCGCCGAACGGATCCGCGGGTGGGATGCCGAGATCATCCAGCGCGACAATCTCGGGATAGACCAGGAGCAGTTGTTCGCCGGGCACGGTTTCCTCGCGCGTGGCCAGGCCGAATACGTCACTCGTCCGCAGCGTGGCCGGCCCGAACGCGTGGATACCGCGCGTGCGACAGCGCAGCCGGTACCGGCGTCGAACCCGCTGATATGGTCCGAGCGTATAGGTCAGCTTGCCGATGACGACCCCCGGCTTCGCCGATGGCTCTGGCGCGAGGTCGGTGTAGTCGAGCGCGGCCGGGAGCTCGTCGCGTACCTCCAGCCATGGCAGCGGCAGCAGCTTGCGATTCTCGACCGCGAGCTCGATCGTCAGTTCCTCACCCGGGAAGGCGCGCGTCGCCGACAGCATCCGCGTGTACGCGACGTTGGCGAGTCCGTAACGCTGCCAGACCAACGCTGCCACGAGGACCACGGCCACCAGCAGGCACAGCAGGACGAGCAGCGGCTGTCCGAGCGCCGCCAGGATCACGGCAGCGATCACGGTGACTGCGAGTAGCTCGCGGGCGCGGTCGTCACGTCCGCGCTGGTCGATCCAGCCGCCGTCATCCATCGGACGTCACCATCGCCGTGGCGAGGTCATCTTCGACCGGCACCGGAATCTGGTCGACTACCTCGTCGAGGATTTGCCTCCTCGTCCGACCCCGAAGCTCGGCTCGGATTTCGGGGACGATCCTGTGCGCCAGCACCGGCCCGGCCATCGCACGAACGTCATCGGGGATGGCAAACTCCCGCCCGTCGAATAGCGCCCGGGACTGCGCCGCACGGGAGAGCGCCAACGTCGCCCGCGGACTCGCGCCGAGTTGAACTTCAGCATGCTCGCGCGTGGCGCGGACGACCGCCAGAACGTAGTCCAGGACCGCGTCGCCGATGTGGACCTCGCGAGCCAGCCCGATCAGATCTCGTATCTCGCTCGGTGACACGACGGGAGCCACCGCGTCGAGCGGGTCTACTCGCTGGAACCGGCGGACCATGTCGCGCTCCGCATTCAGCTCCGGGTAACCGACCGTCGTGCTGAGGAAGAAGCGGTCGAGTTGCGCTTCGGGGAGTGGATACGTGCCCTCCAATTCGACCGGGTTCTGCGTCGCGATCACGAGGAACGGCCGCGGGAGCGGGTGGCTCTCATGCTCGGCGCTGACCTGCCGCTCCTCCATCGCCTCAAGGAGCGCGGCCTGAGTCCGCGGGCCAGCGCGATTGATCTCGTCGGCGAGGACGACATTGGCGAAGACGGGGCCCGGATGAAAGACGAACCGCTGCGCCGGCTGGTCGAAGACGAGCGAGCCGGTAACGTCGCCGGGGAGCAGGTCAGGCGTGAACTGGATCCGGCGAAAGGCGCCGCCGAGGGAGCGCGTCAGCGTGCGGGCGAGCCTGGTCTTGCCGGTACCGGGAACGTCATCTAGCAGGACGTGCCCCTCGGAGAGGATCGCGACGATGACGCGTTCGACGACGTCGCGCTTGCCAACGATGACCTTCTCGACTTCGTCGCGCACCCGCCGCAGCGTCGTCTGCGCGAGGCGGACCTGCTCGCGATCCAGCGTTCGGACCGACGGTCGTTCATCGTGCATCGCACACCTCCTCCCCCAATACTGCTGACCCGCCGCGACTGGGCAAGGAACGGTCGCGTTGCGAGGGCTCGCCGGCAGGGAACGATCCAGCGCGCGAGGGGTAGCGTGATGCGGTAACGAGGGAGGCGGGGCATGACCGCCAGCAGTGACGCAGGAAAGCTTCCACGCGGAATCTCCTTCCGGAGTGCGTAGAAGCTATCAGCCACAATGACGGTTCGGCGGAGGGCGCCACGGTGAGCTTCATCACCGCTGAGAGCAGCCTAGCCGGTGCCGGCCAGGAATGCAAGCGACTGGAGATGCTATGACCCCGGAACGACTCCTCAACCCCGATCAGGCTCGCCATCTGCTGTCGGTCTTGCGCCACGCCGACGAGACGGTCGCGACGGGCGATGATGCCAGCCTGCTGCGCCCAGTGGAGCTCGACCTGAGCGCCGATGAGGAACGCGGGGTTCACGATGAGGTTGTCGCGCTGGCGGCGGTCATCGCGAGCACGGCCGAGTCTTTCGGCCTCGTCGCCGAGCCGCGCGACGGACGGCGCGTGATTCGATCGCGACTCTCGACCCTCTGGGCCGGACTGGAAGACGCGCGCCCACCGAAGCTGGGACGCTACGGAGACGTCCACCCGCGACTCGAGACGGCGCTCGATCCGTTGATCGACGCCCTGATCGCGCGAGTATTGGCGATCCTGGCAATCGTTGACCGGTCGGGATGACCGCATCAACGGGTTGCGAACCATCCAGCCGGGATGACCGCCAGCAGCAGCGCGCCGGCCCCGGCAACGACGACGGCATAGCCGAATCCGACGCCGATCCCGGCCACCGACCAGAGCCCGCCGACCACCAGGCTGGAGACGAGGTCGCCGATGCCGTTGACCGTCCCGAGCACCCCGAAGCCGAGGCCTGTTTCGCCGCCCCCAAGCAGGTCGGCCGCCAGCGCCCCTCCGAGCGTATCCCCCGCCGCGAGTAAGATCCCCGCCAGCCCGAACAGCACGACGTACATTGGCAGCGAAACCGGCAGCCAGGCGAACCCGGCGAACGTTAGGGCGGCAAGTCCGTAGCCGGCCGCGAGCAGTGCCCGGCGTCCAATCTGGTCGGACAACGCGCCGATCGGAAAGCTCGCGGCAGCGTAGAATACGTTGCGCACGACGTAGAGGGCGACGCCGGCGGTCACCGCCGCCGCGAGGCCGCGAGACCCTGTCAGCGCGGCCTGGGCGCGAAGGATCAGCAGCGTCGGCGCGAAGTCGGCGATGCCGAACAGGCCGACCGGGACGAGAAAAAGCAGGAAGCCACGCGGCAACGATCGCAGGCTGGCGAAGAACCGCCGCTGATGCGTGACCCGCGGCGGGTCACGGACCAGCCAGTAGAACGCCACCGCCGACGCCAATCCGGGGATGAGAGTCAGCACGAAGATCGATCGCAGCGAGATCGCGCCGACGAGCAAGGCAGCGACGAGGGGGCCAGCAACCGCTCCGGCTGTATCGCTGGCCCGGTGGAAGCCGAACGCCCGCCCCCGGTCGGCCGGAGCGACCGAGTCGGCAAGCATCGCGTCGCGAACCGGCCCGCGGATGCCGCGCCCGAACCAGCCGGCTACCCGTCCCGCAAGCACCGGCGGCCACGACCAAGCAAGGGCAAACGTCGCCTTCGATACCCCGGTCAGGACGTACCCGAAGGTCGCGACGCGCTTGCGCTCCACCCAGCGGTCGGACGCATAGCCCGCCCCGAGCTTGACGAAGCTGGCGACGGCATCGGCGATCCCCTCGATGATTCCTAGCGCCGCCGCGCCGGCGCCGATGCTGACCAGAAACGCCGGCAGGATGGCCGTCGCCATCTCATGCCCGAAGTCCGACAGGAAGCTCGTAAGCCCCATGCCGAGAACATTTCGGTTCAGCCAGCTCTCCGGCGCGCTGTCGATCGCATCCACCGCCCGTGAGTCGGGCGCTGGCGTCGTTGAGCTCCGCATCAGTCGTGTTCTCCCACCCTGGCACCGGGGCGGGGCGCGCCACCGGCGCGCTCCGAACCCGATGCTGACGTGTTCCAGGATGCTTGTGTCGCGAACGTCGCGCCGAGCCTATTCCCCTGCGGCCGGCGCGTAGGCAGGCGACACCGAGCCGCGCGCGGATTGCCGCTCGGCGGAGCACTCCGTTCCCCATTCCTCCTTCGCTCGCGCGATCAGGATCTGCAGCTGACGGGACGGAGTCCGGTCGTGCTGCCAGTCGCGAGCCAGTTTGCTTGGCTCGCTGTCGCGGAGCAGGACGCTCAATGCATCGGCAATCCCGATCAGCAGCTCTCGTTCGGTCGTCATCACGTTCTCCCTTCGTCGCACGTTTCCACGGGGCGTCGATCGGTGCGACGCCCGTCGGACGCGCACCGATGTCCCGAGGCGCCGAGGTGGCGCCCGGCAGCCGACGACATTCGCCGCCGACGGCCGGAAGCACTTCACGAGTTGGGAGGCTGGACCGCGGAACAACAAAAAAGCTTCCACGCAACCCTCCGTCAAGGAGCGTAGAAGCCATCAGTCGCGGTGACGGTTCGGCGCTGAACGCGCCTCGGCGAGCTTCATCGCCGTTGATGAGACGATATGGCAAATGATCGAGAAACGCAAGTCACGGGTGGCATCGCCGCCGATGCGGACGGATACTCGTAGCGAGATTGACGGACTTGGGATGGTCAGCGGCATCGACGACACGCACGCTGGAACGGCGCGCAACGACAGACGGGTTGGAGCCAGGCCATGAGGCCGCCACAAGAGGCAGTAGGCGTCCGCATCTATCTGGACGACAACGACCGCTGGCAGGGCCGCCCGCTCGCCCAGGCGCTCATCGAGCGGTTGCGTGACGGCGGAGCGTCCGGGACGACGACTCATCGCGGGATCGCGGGGTTTGC
>DAOKZM010000012.1:8798-11488 GCA_035325665.1 Thermomicrobiales bacterium
ACGGCGACCGAACTCGGCAGCCTGAACCTGCCGATCGTGCTCGAGTGGGTCGATACTCCCGAGCGCGTCGAACGGCTTCTGCCCGAGATCGCCGGAATGGTCGGGCACGGCGCGATCGTCGTCGAACGGGTGTCGGTCGTCAAGTACACCCATCGGGGACTCCGGCAGATCGCCGCCGACCGCACCGTCGGTGACGTGATGACGCCTGACCCAGCGAGTGTCACGGCGGCGGCGTCCATTGGCGAACTGGTCCGCCTCCTCTACCGCCGGAACTATCGCGCACTACCGGTGACCGACGATCGCGGTGTCGTCGTCGGCATCGTCAGCAATAGTGATCTGATCGAGCGCGCGGGCTTCGAGCTACGCGCCGAGCTACTCCCCGGGTTAGCGCCGGCCGCTCTGGATCGCGCGCTCGACCGCGTCCACGCGACCGGCATGACAGCAGCCGACATCATGACCCGCGGCGTCGTCACGGTCCGCCCGGAGACGAACCTTCGCTCTACTGCCCGGCTGATGGTCGAAAGCCGGCTGAAGCGGCTACCGGTCGTCGATGCCGAAGGCAAGCTGCTCGGGATAGTCGCGCGGATCGACATCCTTCGAACCGTCGCAAACGGCTCGGGGCGGGCGATGCCGGGCGATGCCGATGAGTCCGATGGAGTGTCATCGGTGCCAGCGACGGCACGGGGCGCTATGACGCGCGGCGTTCCGCTCGTCAGAGCGGACGCACCACTGAATGACGTGCTAAACGCAATCATCGCGACCCGGCTGAACAAGGCAGTCGTCGTAGACGATCAGCGCCGGCCGCTCGGGACCATCTCGGACGCGGAGCTTCTGTCCCGCATCGCCCCGGTGCAGCAGCCGGGGATTATCGAGGTGCTGATGCGCCGGCTGCCGTTCCTCCGACTTTCGCCGGAGGAGAGGGCCGCCCTTCGCACCCAGACCGGGACGCGAGCCGGAGATCTGATGACCGCGCCGGCCGTCAGCGTGTCAGCATCTGCGCCGATCACCGACGCGATCCGGCGCATGGTGGAGCATAACCACAAGATCCTGCCCGTCGTCGACGAGGGCGGGCGGGTGGTCGGGATGCTCGACCGCGCCGACGTGTTACGGGCGATCGCCGCTGAATAGGCGGAATCGTCCCACGTCCCCTACTCCCCGGCCTCGGCCATCGCGGCGACGAAGTTGGCGGGCGGGTGGTTGTAGTCGCAGATGGCGTCAATGACGAAGATCGTCTTGCTGGCCAGGCCGCGTTCGAGAGCCTCGCCCATCTGCTCGGGATGCTCGACGCGGATACCGTCGGCGCCGAACGAGCGGGCGAAGGCGACGAAGTCGGGGCCGTCCAGCGCCGTCTCACTCTTGCGGCCGTACATGCCCTGCTGCATGCCGACGATCATGCCGTACTGCCGGTCGTTCAGGACGACGATTACCGGGTTAACCCGCTGCTCAACGGCAGTGCCGAAGTCGGCGCTGGCCATCAGGAAGCAGCCGTCGCCGGTGACGGCGATGACCTTCTTCTCCGGCCAGGCCAGCTTGGCGGCGATCGCCGCCGGCAGGCCGAAGCCCATCGCGCCCCAGTACCCCTCGGGGGTGAACGTGTCGCGGTTGCGGGTCGGGACCATCACCCGCGTCCACTGGTTGTGCGAGCCGATGTCGCCGAGGATGACGGTGTCGTCGTCGACGCTGTCGGCCAGCGCCTCGAGCGCCAGACCGTAGTGCATTGGGCGAGCGTCACCGTAGTCGCGGCGGATCTGGGCGCGGACCGCCGCGCGCAGCCCATCCTTGCCACGCGTGATCCGGGCGCGCAGTGCCTCATCGCGCGGGCGCTGCTGATCGCCGAGCGCCTCGATCAGCTGGTCGAGCGCCGGGCGGATATCGGCCACCGCGCCGGCCTTCGCGCGCTCGTCAGGTCGTTCGACCTCGTTACCCAGCCAGATGCCGGCGACCGGCGCCTGGGTCGAGCCGAACAGCACGTCGGCGTGGCCGGTGCCGCCGCGCTCGCCGACAGCAAGGATCAGGTCGGCCTCGGCGGCCAGCTCCCTCTGGAGCGGCGTGCGGTCGTAGAGGTTGAGCTGGCCGGTCGAGAGCGGGTGGCTGTCCGGGATCGCCCCGGCCGCGTCGCCCGACTGGATGACCGGCGCCTCCAGCAGTTCGGCCAGCTCGGCCAGCTCGTCGCTGGCGAAGGTCGAGCGCACCCCCTTGCCGGCCCAGATCACCGGCCGCTCGCTGGCCCGGACCATGTCGACGATGGCGTCGAGATTATTCTTGCCAAGCTCGATGACCGGCGGCTCGACCGGCGCGTAGACATCCATCTCGGTCGCCTCAGCGAGCAGGACGTCCTGGGGAATCTCGACGTGGACCGGGCCGGGCCGGCCGCTCCGCGCGACCGCGAACGCCTGGGCCAGCACGCCTGGGATGTCCTCCGGCCGCTGGATCGAGACACTCCACTTGGTCACCTCGGCAAAGACGCGGACGAGGAAATCCTCTTGATCCACCCCGTGGAACGACTCGAACGACGCCTTGCGCGGCACCGCCCCGGAAATGTGGACCATCGGCGAGGCGGCCATGTAGGCCTGGGCGACGCCGGTCAGCGAGTTCGTCGCGCCCGGGCCGGCCGTCACCAGGACGACGCCGGGCTTGCCAGTCAGCCGGCCGTAGGCGTCAGCCATCCCGCTGGCGGCGCCCTCGTGCTT
>DAOKZM010000012.1:11498-17057 GCA_035325665.1 Thermomicrobiales bacterium
GTCCGCCAGCGCGTCATAGATCTCGAGGACGTGCGAGCCGACCAGCCCGAAGACGACCTCGACCCCCTCGGCCCGCAGCGCCTCGACGATCGCCGCGCCGCTCCGCTGCCTGACCCGCCCCGCCGTTGCCGTCGCCATCGCCTGCCCCTCCTCCGCTCACGGATGCTCCGTCTCAGGAGCGACAGTATCACCGCCCAGGGATGGGCCGGGCAAGCGGCACACAGGCCGTAGGATCGACGACTAGCTCACGATGCCATGTAGTCGAACGCACTCAAGACATGGACGTGGACTGTACCGAGTAGGTCTTCCAACGTAACGAATTCGTCCGGAGCACCCATGTTGTATGGCGTTGGCCCGTATACGTACGCTGGGACACCTTGCTCCCGCCACAGGCGGCAGTCCGTTGCGCCGATGCTGATTCCCGGCAGAGGGCGGATGCCACGGACATCTGCTGCATTCTTCTGCAGCAGGCCTACCATCTCATGCTCCGGATCGCTCCAGGAGGGCTCAGTCTGCTGAACGATCTCGTAGCTCGTATCCGGGCGATCGCGAATGACCTCCTCAAACGCGGCGAGGAGCTCAGCTGACGTCAGGCCGACCGGGCACCGCAGATCGACTTCCACCCGGCACTCAGCGGCGATGACGTTCATCTTGACGCCACCGTCGATCATGCCAATGTTGAGCGTGACGCCCGTCACGACATCGGTCGCCCCAGGACCTGAATGAGAGTCGAACGCCTCCCGTGCCGCCTCCACCTTTGCCGCCACCTCCGGCGGCATCGAAACCGGCAGCTTGGCCAGGCTCTGAAGCTTGGTGATGATCTCCGCCGCTTCGATAATGGCGTTGGCGCTGTGATGCGTGTAAGCGCCGTGCCCGCCGTGCGTGTTGACGCGCATCACCAACCACAGCGGACCCTTCTCACCGAAGCGCACCATCCCCGGCGTGCTGGGCTCCCCGTTCAGCAGACAGTCGCCCCGCACATCCGGACGATGGTCGATGAGATACCGTGAACCCCAGGTGCCGCCGGTCTCCTCATCCGAGACGGCGGTCAACGTGAGTGTCCCGCGCAGTTGGTCCCGTATCTCGGCGAGATAGACATAGGTGAGGATGGAGGCTGCCGTGCCGGCTTTCATGTCCGACACCCCTCGTCCGAAGAGCTTGCCATCGCGAATCGCGCCGGAGAACGGGTCGTCCGACCAGAACGCCGGGTCGCCAGCGGGGAAGATGTCGAGGTGGCCATTGAGGACGAGGTGCTTGCCAGGCTCACCGCCGTCATAGGAGGCGACGAGATTGGGCAGGTGCGCCTGCGGCGCGACCGTCTCGTAGTCGAGTCCGCGCTCCTCGAGGTAGCTGGTCACGAACGCGTAGAGATCGGTGGTATCTCCTGGGGGATTCTCGCTCGGGATCCGCACCATGCGCTGAACGAGGTCAACGATATCGTCGCGGCTACGCTGCAGCCGTTGTTGGAGGTACGCGCGTGGATCGTTCATCGTGTCCATCCTGGTGTGATGACCTGAGCCGGTGGCATCAACCCCGGCCGATCTGCTCCGTGTGCGCCATCCAGCCGATCATGCTCAGCATCATCCGCGCGGCGAGCAGGCTGGTGCGATTACCCACGTCGAGGTGGGGCCGCACGACCGGCAGGTCGAAGCCAATGATCTGGCCCTTCTGAGCGACGCCGCGGAGGATGTGGAACGCCTCGTAGTAGCCGAGCCCGCCGAAGGCGGCGGTACCGACCGCGGGGGCGATCACCGGGTCCATGCCATCGATGTCGAAGGTCACGTAGTAGCGCCCGTGATCCGGCAGGCGATCGAGGACATTGTCGATGCCCACCCGATGGACCTCCTCGGCGCCGATGATCAGGCTCTTGCCGTAGGCTCTGGCGGCATCGGCCTCCTCCTGCCGTGCGCTGCCGACGCCGCGCAGGCCGATCTGAGCCATCCCTAGCACGTTGGGCAGCTCGGACGCCCGCCGCATGACGCTCGACAGACCCTCGCGGACGCCGTTCACCTCGTCGCGCCAGTCGTAGTGAGCGTCGATCTGCACGAGGTAGTACGGCTCGCGGTCGGCGAAGGCGTGAAAGATTGGGATCGAGATCTCGTGACTGCCGCCGATGGCAAATGGCACGGCGCCGCGATCCAGGATCGCCCGCGCCACCGCCTCGGTGGCCGCTGCGTTCTCCTCAAACGCGCCCGGCGTCATGGCCACGTCGCCGCAGTCGACGATGCTCACGTCGCGGTTGGCGAAGATCGGGCCACCGAAATCGAAGTCGTAATGCGTGATGAGCGACGCGTACAGCATCGACTGCTCGCGAATCGACTGCGTCGCACCACCGGCGGGATATTTGGAGCCCTCCATGTCATACGGCGGCCCCCCGACCACGCCAAAGACAGCGATGTCCGCGTCGAGCGATCCGAGATCATCGCAGCGCGGCACATCGAGAAACGTCGGCTTGCCCGACGGCACCGGCACGGTCTGTCCCATTTCTCACTCCCTCACTTGCGCCTGCTGATAGCAGAGGCGCGATCCGCTCCGCGGTCGTCTCTGCGGAGAGCTGAGCCACCCAGCGTCCTCGCGTCCACATGGACGAGGATACGAAGCGGTGGCCAATCGCGTCGGCGATCAGCCACCGCCACAGACGACCTAGCCCCCCATCTGCCAGTTGGCGATATCCCAGGTGAACTCGGTCCACGGGCTCGGCTTGTTGCCGACCAACTTGATCGACTGGCCGGCCGGGGTCGCGCGGTGGACGAGGGGGATCGTCGCCACATCGTTCACGATCAGGTCGTTCATCGCGATGAACAGCTCAGCTTGCTTGGCCGGATCGAGCTCGGTGCGCACCTGCTCGTAGAGACCGTTGAACTCCTGGTTCTGCCAGCGGGTCAGGTCCCGGCCGGTCCAGGAGTTGCTCTTCTGGGGAATGTCGACAGCGGGATCCGCCGAGAGCCAGTAGCGCATCAGCGGTTGGGGGAAGGGGTTCGTCGTGATGGCGGCCATTTCCACATCGGCGTAGAAGTGCGACCACGTATCGGGATTGCCCGCGTCGGCCGAGAAGTAGACGGCCGCGTCGATCGACTTCAGCTGCACGCTGACGCCCATCTGCTCCCACGACTGCTTGATGATCTCCTGCGTCTTCTGGCGCAGTTGGTTGATCGAGGTCTGGTAGAGGATCTCGATCTTGACGCCGTCCTTGGTCCGGGGGCTACCCGTCCACCCCGCCTCCTCCAGTTTCGCCGCGCCCGCATCCGGATCGAAGGTGACCGACGTGTTCGGCGAGACGAAGTTGGCCGGGGCGGCGATGACGTTGGCGGTCACCTGTCCGGTCGGACCATACAGTTGCGTGGCGACGCTCTCGCGATCACAGCCGAGGACGAGTGCCTGGCGGACGGCCAGGTCGCTGAGGAACGGGTGCGTCGTGGACGGCTCGGAGCGCGCGCCATCGACCTCGGTGTTGGGGTCGGCGAAGTTGACCAGGATCTGCTCGACAGTTCCGGCGAAGACGGAGACGAGCTTGCCGATTCCTTGCGACTCCATCTGCTGGAGGAGCTGCGTCTCGACCTGCAGATTCGGCGCATAGTCAGCTTCACCGGTCGACAGCACCGCGCGAGCCGCCGCCGGAGCATCGCCGCCGCCCTTGAACTCGACGTGCTTGAAGAATGGCTTATCGGCCTCCCGGTAACTCTCGTTGATCTCGTAGACGACCACATCGCCCGGCCGGAACTCGGTGATCTTATACGGCCCGGTGCCGATCGGCTTCATGTTGAACTCCGCGTTCACCCCGGCCTCGCCCATCTTGTCACCCATGAGGTGCTTGGGCAGGATCTGGCCACCAAGGCCCGGGCCGCGCGAGAAGACGTTGTACCAGGCCGGGTCTGGCTCGCTGTAGTGGACGATGAACGTCCGCTCGTCGACGACCTCGACATCCTTGATGGGCTCGAAGGTCGCGATCGACGTGGCCTGTGAACCCGGGGTCATCACCCACTGCCAGGTGAAGCGGGCATCCTCGGAGGTAAACGGTGTACCGTCGGACCAGACAAGTCCCTCGAGGAGCGTGAACGTCACCGTCAGCCCATCGGCGGCCACCCCGCCATTCTCCAGCGAAGGCGCCTCCTCAAGCAGAATCGGGACCATGTCGCCGGCCTCGTCGACGATCAGCAGCGGCTCGAGCACCATCTGGGCCGGCGCCGAGTTGTGGTAGCCCTGCGAGAAATGCGGATTGAGGTTGGTCGGCGCCTGCCAGTTGAGGATGCGGAGCGTGTCGCCAGCGCCCCGTCCCGCACCAGCGATCGTTCCCGACGTCGCGGTCGCGCCACTCGTCCCCGTGGCAGGAGCCGCCTCCGCTGGAGTGGCGCCGGTCGTGGCGGTCGCAGCGCTCGTCTCGGCCGAGGTGGCAGTTGCCGCAGCCGGAGTCGTTGCACTCGCACCGCTGGCCGTGGTCGCGGTCGCTTCGCCGTTATCGTCGCCACCACACGCCGCAAGCAGCCCCGCGATGACCGGCGCACTCAGGCCCAGCGCCATTGCTCGCTTCAATAGCTGTCGGCGGCCGAGGCGGCCAGCCAGCACAGCATCACGCAAATCCTCGATCGTTAACCAGTTACCATCCACGGATCACCTCCCAGGCCGCGTCTGACATCCAGTCCGCGACGTTATGGTTGTCCGAACGTCTCGCCACGCGTCTCACCGTCCGATGGCCGGCTGGTTCAGGTAGTCCACCGCCGTCGCCGCGTGCACCCTGATCGTGTTGAGATAGTCGTCGATCTCGATGTACTCGTCGGGCTCGGCCATGCCATGCGACGCGGGGCCGTAGATCACCGTCGGAACCCCCCGCGTGCGCCAGAAACGCCCGTCGGTCGCACCGGGACAGAGCGCCAGCTCCGGCTCGGCGCCAACAATCTCGCGCGTGTTGGCGCGCAGCGACTGCAAGAGGCTGTCAGATGGCGCGATCACCGACGCCGGACAGGTCTGGTCCGGAATGGCCTCCACGCGCACACCGGGAATACCCGCCTCCTGGAGGCGCCGCGTGGCCTCGGCGCGCACCTCCTCGGGTAGCACGCCGAGCGGCGTCCGGATATCGACCTCGGCCTCGGCATAACGCGGCACGACGTTCGTCTTGATGCCGCCGCGGATCATGCCGACGTTGACCGAGCAGTGGTCCACGAGGTCGCCCCAGACCTCGGAGCCGCCGAAGATCGGGCGGGTCGCCTGCCGCCGCAGCACCGGAACGAGGTCGTGTGGCGCCTCTCCCGCGAGGTCGGTGATCGTGCGCACGATCAGGATCGCTTCGGATAGACGGGTGATGGCGTTGTCGCCGCGTCCGGCAGAGCCGTGGCCGGCCGCGCCCTCAGCGACGAGCGTCAACCAGCTGATGCCCTTCTCGCCGATCCAGACCGTGTCCAGTCCGGTCGGCTCGGCATTGAGCAGCGCGTCGCCGACGTATTCCGGGTGATGGTCGAGGAGCCACGCCGCGCCCCACGCCCCACCGGTTTCCTCGTCAGAGACGAGCGTCAGGCTGAGACGGCCGTCGAACTGATCTGCCAGCGGCTGCAGCAACAGGAACGT
>DAOKZM010000013.1:0-2514 GCA_035325665.1 Thermomicrobiales bacterium
TACCGGACGGCCGGCGAGGGCGTGCGGACCGAGCTCCACGTCGTCGTCCGCGACGACCTGCCGCCGTCGCGGCACGGCGCGGGCGGCGTCCACCACCTCGCGCTCAACGTTCCCGACGGCCAGTCGATGGCTGACTGGGTCGCGCGGCTTGACGGCCTCGGCTACCGCAATAGCGGCGTCGTCGACCGGCACTACTTCGTCTCGGCCTACGTCCGCGAGCCGAACCACGTCCTCTTCGAGCTGGCGACCGACGGTCCCGGCTTCGAGGTCGACGGCCCGATCGACATCGAGCGGCTGTCGCTCCCGCCGCTGCTGGAGCCGCGCCGCGCCGAGATCGAGGCCGCGCTGCGGCCGCTGACGCCGGCCTAGTCGCCGGCTACCGCTGCCGGCTCGCGATAGGCCGCCGGGCGGCGGTTGGCCAGCGACGGCAGCTGGGCGCGGATCTTCCGCAGCGCGTCGAAGTCGAGGTCGGCGACGACGATCCCCTCGCCATTCGGCGCGTCGGCGACGACCGTGCCCCACGGGTCGATCACGACGCTGTGGCCGTAGCACTGCGCGTTCGGCTCGTGCGGCCCGAACTGCCCCGGCGCCAGCACCCAGGTCTGGTTCTCGATTGCCCGCGCCCGCAGCAGGACGTGCCAGTGGTCCTTGCCGGTGAACATCGTGAACGCCGCCGGGACCAGCAGCACCTCGGCGCCGGCCAGGGCCAGCAGGCGGTACAGCTCCGGGAAGCGCAGGTCGTAGCAGATCGACAGCCCGACCGTGTGGCCGTCGATATCCACCGTCACCACCTCGTCGCCCGGCAGGATGGTGGACGACTCGTTGGCCGTCACGTTGCCGGTCAGGTCGATGTCGAACAGGTGGATCTTGCGGTACTTGCCGATGATCTCGCCGCTCGGGTCGAGGACGACCGACGTGTTGTAGTACATCCCCGGCGTATCGGACCGCTCGTGGAACGAGCCGCAGTGTAGCCAGATGCCGTGCTGGCGTGCCTTGGCCGCGAAGCGCTCGGTCGTCGGGCCGGGAATCGACTCGGCGACCTCCTCGTGCTGCTCGCGCGGCCCGAGGAAGCTGACGTACTCCGGCAGGATGACGAACCGTGCCCCGCGCGCCACCGCCTCGTCGATCAGCTCCTCCGCCCGCCGCAGGTTGGCCTCCTTGTCGGCCTGGGTGTTGATCTGCACCAGCCCGACCCGCATCCTGTCGCCCATGTTGCTACCCTTCTCCACCTGTTACAACGTTCCACGCCACTGCGACGAACCTCAGGGTGATCGCGTCATGATCCTCCTCCCTATCGTGCCGACGACGCTCGATCCGTCCCAGACGACATGGCTCATCCGATTGCGAAAACGCTCGACGTGTTCGTGCATCATCTTCTCGACCAGGTCGGCATCTCGTGTCTCCAGCACGTCGATCAACTGCGTGTGATGGGCGAAAGTCGGGTTGAGGAACCCGCCCATGCTGAACGAGATATACCAGTAGCGCAGCAAGCCGGTATTAATCTGGTTTACCGCCGTCTCGAGGTAGCGATTGCGGCTGGCATGCGCGACGGTCCGGTGAAACTCCAGATCGTGGTAGAGGCTCGTCTCGAAATCGTTGTAGCGTAGGCGCCCGATCGTCTCATCAACGATTCGACGAAGGTATGCGATCTCGTCCGCCGTGATGTTCGATGCCGCCATCCGCGCTACCTGAGGCTCGAGTACTTCGCGAGCGACGATCATCTCGCCTAGCTCGGTGATGGATAGCTCGCTAACGTAGTATCCGCGCCGCGGCAGGCTCGTTACTAGCTGCTCCATCGTGAGTCGTTGGATCGCCTCGCGTAGCGGGGTCCGACCGATGTCGAGCGTGGTCATCAAGGCGCGCTCGTCGAGAAGCTTGCCGGGGGGTAGCGAGAGGTTGACGATCAGCCTCTTGAGCCGCTCGTACGCATCATCGGCCTTCCGCGGCTTGGCCGGACGGGGCGAGGCAAGGGGCATGGCCGTCGCGTCAGTCGTCATCTCGTAGAGTTCCCATCAGGATCGTCGCTCAAGCCCAGCCTGGCGGACGGATATTGGCACGTGACACGGCGAGTAGTAGCGTGCTTAACGAAATCGTAATATATTCTGAATATGAACCGTACCGCATAGACGCCGAGCGATGGCGCGACGTTGACGAGGTGACAACCGGAACACGTTGTCGCTTCTGGACAGGTGCTACTCTCGGCCCGCAGCGGCAGGTTCATCGCCAGATCTAGTGGAGGTCGGATGGCGGCCGGCACGAGAGAAGACAGCTGGGTCGTCAGCGATTGAGGGGGGCAGTGGATGGAAGCCTTGGAGCGAATCCAGTCGCGACTCATGGGCAGCGACATGTCACGCCGCACCGTGCTGGCCGGTATTGGGGCGGGGATCATGTCGGCGCTGCTCGTTGCCTGTGGCGGTGATGACGCCGAGGACACCCCGACCGGCGGGAGCTCGTCCGGAACGGGAGTGACTCCGACGACGGCTGGCGCTGCGAGTTCGCCCGCTGCCGGCGGGG
>DAOKZM010000013.1:2524-3452 GCA_035325665.1 Thermomicrobiales bacterium
CCGCCACTGAATCGACCGGCACCGGCAGTTCGGCCACCGGTGATACCGGCGAGGGCGAGCCGCAGTCGGGTGGCACTCTGACTATGGGCGAGTACTCGGAGCCGCCGACGTTCGACCCGCGCGTTTCAGGGGCGACCACCGGCTGGCGTCTCTTCTACAACATCTTCGATCAGCTTGTCGTGCAGGACACTGAGACCGGAGATTTCCTGCCCGGTTTGGCGACGACCTGGGAGATCTCTGACGACGGGCTCGTCTACACGTTCAAGCTCAAGAGCGATGTCACGTTCCACGACGGGACGCCCTTCAACGCCGATGCCATCAAGTTCACCTACGACAGTATCCTCGAGCCGGAGCTGAAGTCGCTCGCGGCGATTGGCTACCTGGGCTCGTATCAGGAAACCAAAGTCGTTGACGATCTCACCGCTGAGATTCACTTCAGCGAGCCCTATGCCCCCTTCCTGAACAACCTTTCGCACAGCGTGCTGTCGCCGGTCTCGCCGGCCGCCGTCGAGAAGTTCGGCGCAGACTTCGGCACGAATCCGGTCGGCACCGGGCCGTTCATGTTCAAGGAGTGGCAGCAGCAAACCTCGATGACACTCGTGAAGAACCCGGACTACAACTGGCCGTCCGGCGTCTACAAGCACGAAGGACCAGCCTATGTCGATCAGCTGGTGATCAAGTTCATCACCGAGCCGACGACGCTGCTCGGCACGCTGGAGAATGGCGAGACCGACATCATCGACGCGGTGCCCGCCCAGGAGGTCGAGCGTCTGCAGGGCGACTCGAATTTCCAGATCCTCCTGCCGACCGTGCCAGGCTCGCCCCAGGTGCTGCCGATGAACGCCGTCAAGCCGCCGACGGACGACCTGAAGGTTCGCCAGGCGATCATCCAGGCCGTCGATATGGAGACCATCATCGATACGATGTG
>DAOKZM010000013.1:3462-16959 GCA_035325665.1 Thermomicrobiales bacterium
CGGCACCCGTAAGGCGGCCCAGGGCCCGCTCTCGTCACCGACCTGGAGCTACAACCCGGTCGTCGAGACGATGTACCCGTACGACCCGGATGCCGCCGGGGCGCTGCTCGACGAAGCTGGCTGGACGATGGGTTCTGGCGGCATCCGCGAGAAGGACGGCCAGAAGCTACACGTCGTCTACATCACGACCGGCGGCTCGAACGGCCAGGCCGGCGAGCTCGTGCAGGCCTACCTGATGCAGACTGGCTTCGAGGTTGACCTTCAGGTCCTGGAGTATGCCGCTACCGCGAGCCTAATGCTCGCTGGCGAGCACAACATCGCTCGTATCTACTTCTCACATACCGACCCGGTCGTGCTGACGACGCTCTACCACTCGAAGAACATCCAGGGCACGAATTTCAACCGCACCATGAAGGCAGATCCCGAACTGGACAAGATGCTCGACGATGCGACCTCCGAGATGGATCGCGACAAGCGGAAGAAGATGTACGAGGATATCCAGAAGTACATCATGGATCAGGCGCTGATTATCCCGCTCTGGGAGGAGACGGTACTCTGGGGTGCTGGCTCTCACGTCAAGGGCCTGCACTTCCAGCCACTGGGCGGCGCCTGGTTCTACGACGCCTGGTTGGAGCAGTAGCAGGGCTGGTGGTCTGGATGGCGGGCGCGCTGGCGCGCGCCCGCTCTGCCCCGCGGCGACCAGACCCGCCGAAAGGGATTGTTCATGGTTCAGTACATTCAAACGCGGCTGCTGCTGACCATCCCGGTGCTCCTCGGTGTTTCGTTCCTGACCTTTTCAATCCTGCATCTCATCCCTGGAGATCCGGCGCGTATCCTGTTGGGCGACATGGGCGGTGGAGCTGCCGCTGGGGATACATCCGACGCAGCCTACGAGAATCTTCGCGAAGAGCTCGGCCTGAACGATCCGTTCCTCGTGCAATACGTCAACTACGTTAAGAAGGCGGCGACGGGCGACTTCGGCCGCTCCTTCCAGACCAATCGTCCCGTCCGCGACTCGATCATGGAAGTCCTGCCCTATACCCTGCAACTGACGGTCGTCGGACTCGGGTTTGCCATCATCTTCGGCGGCATTCTCGGCATCGTTGCTGCGCTCAATCGAAACACCTGGATCGACAGCCTGACGATGGTCTTCTCGCTCTTCGGCCTCGCCATGCCGAGCTTCTGGTTAGGCTTCATCCTCATCCAGATCTTCGCCTTGAGGTGGACGCTGTTGCCCAGCACCGGCACCGAAGGGATCAAGACATTGATCCTGCCGGCGCTTACGCTAGGCCTCGTTGCGTCCGGCGTCGTTGCCCGCCTGGTTCGCTCGACGATGCTGGAGGTGCTGCGCCAGGAGTATGTGACCACGGCGCGGTCGAAGGGGCTGAGCGAGCGGATTGTGATCCTTCGCCACGCGTTGCGCAATGCCCTGATTCCGGTCGTCACCATCGTCGGTCTGCAATTTGGCGGCTTGCTCTCGGGCGCGGTCATCATCGAGACCGTCTTCGCTCGTCGCGGCCTCGGCCGGCTGGCAGCGGAGGCGGTGCTGCGCCGCGACTTCCCGATGGTTCAGGGCACGATCCTCGTCGCTGCTATTGGCTACGTCATCGTGAACCTGCTGGTTGACTTGTCCTATGCGTGGCTCGACCCGCGGATCAAGTATCGCTAGGAGGGCCTAGTATGGAACAAAGCGCCGCGGTCGGCGCTCCAGCAGCGCAATTGCCAATCGTTGCCGCGCGAAGCCGTCGCCGCGAGTTCGTCCGCGCACTCATGCGAAACAAGGGTGCGCTCGCCGGCCTTATCATCCTGGTGCTGCTCATTCTGGCCGCGATATTCGCGCCGGTGATCACGACCTACGATCCGATTCAGATCAGTCCACGCGACCGGACGTTGCCGCCGAGTCGCGATCACTGGATGGGGACTGACGCGTTCGGCCGCGACATCTACACCCGTGTCGTCTACGGCGCTCGTGTGTCGCTGCCGGTTGGTCTCATTGCCGTCTCGATCGCCGCCACTGCTGGCGCCATCCTCGGACTCATCGCCGGTTACTACGGGCGGCTCGCCGACGGCATCATCATGCGGATCATCGACATCATGCTCGCGTTCCCCAACATCATGCTGGCCCTCGTCATCGTGGCGATTCTGGGTCCGAGCATCCGCAATGTCATGATCGCTGTCGGTATCGGCGAGATCCCGCGCTACACCCGATTGATCCGGGGCCAGGTGCTGTCGGCCCGGGAGCTGCTCTACGTCGAGGCAGCCCGCGTCGTCGGTGTGCCAACGCGGAAGATCCTGTTCCGCCACATCCTGCCGAACGTCGTGGGCCCGGTGATCGTGTTAGGGACGCTATCGGTTGGCGCGGCGATCCTAGCCGCGGCGGGATTGTCGTTCCTCGGGCTCGGCGCCCAGCCGCCGCGGGCCGAGTGGGGCGCGATGCTCGCCGACGGCCGCCAGTTCCTGCGCAGTCACTGGTGGGTTGCGACGATGCCCGGCCTGGCGATCGCGCTAACGGTCCTGTCGATCAACATGTTCGGGGATGGCCTGCGCGACATCCTCGACCCGCGCATCCGGACATAATACGGGTGCTGAAAGCCGTGATGCTCTGACACACGGCCGGTGTGTCGCATATAGATAGAGGCACAGGGGAGGGGAACCTACGATGATCATCGTTAACGAGCGCGTCGAGACCACGGTACCGGCGGAACTACTGGACCGGCTCCGCGGCATTCCGCCCGCGACGATCGGGCATATCCTCGACTTCGGTTTCATGGATATCGGGCTGCGGCCCATCGGCAAGCGCAAGTTCACGATTTGCGGGCCGGCGTTCACGGTCAAGGCGATGGCAATCGATAGCACCGTCGTCCACAAGGCGATCGACATGGCCCAGCCGGGCGACATTCTGGTGATCGACCGCAACGGGGATAACAAGCACGCCTGCTGGGGCGAGATGACCTCGCTCGGCGCGCTGATGAAGGGCGTCACCGCAACGATCGTCGATGGCCCGGCGACCGACGTCGTCGAGATTGAGGAGATGGAGTACCTCGTTTTCAGCCGCGGCATTTCGCCGATCACGACGCGCTCTCTGGCGATGGCCGGCGAGATCAACACCGTCGTCCAGTGCGGCGGAGTAAGCGTGACTCCCGGCGACATCATCCTGGCTGACGACAACGGCGTCCTCGTCCTGAAGCCGGACCAGGTCGCGGCGCTCGTCGAGCATTGTGAGCCGATTGCCCAGCGCGAGCCGACGACGCGCAAGCGCCTGCGCTCCGGCGAGCCGCTGGCCGAGATCTCCAATGCCAACAAGAAGATCGCTGCCGCGCTTGAGGCGCAGGCCGCGCACTAGCGGGACACCTGTCGTCCCGTTGTCCTGATCCAGGGATCTCTGGCCAGTAGGCTCGGCGGGGAACGCCGTCCGGAGATCCCATTGTCGTAGCTCCATCGAGCCACTATCACTCACGAGGGGATGTCCGATGAGTCACACTAGCGAGACGACGCTGCATGTCACGCGCGACCTGGCCGTGTCGCGTAACGCGATGGTCGCGGCCAAGCATCCGGCGGCCGTCCGGGCCGCGCTCGATATCCTCGACGCCGGTGGCAACGCCGTCGATGCTGCGGCGACGGCGGCGTTCGCCATCGGCGTCGTCGAGCCGTGGATGAGCGGGGTTGGCGGCGTCGGCTTCATGACCATCCAGATGGCCGGTCAGGATCCGGTCGTCATCGACTACTTCGGTCGCGCTCCCCAGGCGGCGCGGCCCGACATGTTCGAGCTGACCGGCGAGGAGCGCTCCGTCGTCGGCTTCGGCGGGGTGAAGGACGAGGCGAACGCCTACGGCCCACTCTCCTGCCTCGTGCCCGGGATGGTGGCCGGCGCCGCGCTGGCGGTCGAGCGCTACGGCACGCGCGAACTTGCCGAGGTGGTCGCGCCGGCTATCGCGCTCGCCGAGGAGGGCTTTGAGGTCAACTGGTACAACGGCATGCTGCTCTCGTCGCAGCAGCAGACGATCCAGCGCGACCCCGAGACGACACGCATCTTCCTGGCGAACGGCACGCCGCCGGCGCCACTCTTCGGCCAGCCGGCCCCGCGCATTCGCCAGCCCGAACTGGCCGGCACGCTGCGTAAGATCGCCCAGCATGGCCGGGACGGCTTCTACACGGGCGAGGTGGCCGAGACGATCGCATCGTATCTGCATCGCCTCGGCGGGATCATGACCCCCGACCACCTCGCCCGCTACGAGCCGGTCGTCGTCGCGCCGATCGTCGTCGACTATCAGGGCTACCAGCTCGTCCTGCTGCCGTTCCAGGGTGGTGGCATCACGCTGGCCGAGACGTTCAACATTCTCGACGGTTTCACCATCCGCGCGACCGGCCACAACACGGCGCAGACGCTGCACGCCATCAACGAAGCCAGCAAGCGCTCGTTCGCCGATCGCTTCGCCTACGTCGGCGACCCCGACTTCGTCGACATCGACTGGGCCAGGCTGGCGTCGAAGGACTACGCGGCCAGCCGGCGCGCCGGGATCGACCCGTCGCGCGCGACCGAGTCGCGGCCAGGCGACGGCATTCGGCGTGGTTCGAGTATTCGTCAGGAGGCGGCGGCCAACATGGATGGCGGCTGCACGACACACCTGTCCGTCGTCGACAAGGACGGCAACATGGTGTCGGTGACCCAGACGCTGACGCTCATCTTCGGCTCGGCCGTCACCATCCCCGGCGTCGGCGTACTGATGAACGATTCGATGAACCTGTTCGAGCCGATCCCCGGCCGGGCCAACTCCATCGCGCCGTGGAAGCGGCCGGCCTCGAACATGGCCCACGTCATCGCCGTCAAGGATGGCACTCCGGTGCTGGCCGTCGGCGCGCCGGGTGGTCGGCGTATCATTGACACCTGCCTTCAGATGACGCTCGACGTGCTCGACTTCGACCTGGACATCCAGTCCGCCTGTGCCTCGCCGCTCATCGACTGCTCCGGCCCGGCACTGCTGGCCGACGATCGCATCCCCGCCGCGACCCGCGCACGCCTGCGGGAGATGGGGCACGATGTCGTCGATGCCGAGGTCACCTTCGCGCCGCGCGCCTTCGCCAGCCCGACCGGCGTCACCGTCGATCCTGCGACCGGCCTGCGCTATGGCGGCGCTGACCCCTTCGGCATCGGCATCGCCGCCGGGCGCTAGACGCCCCGAAACGCGACTGCTCTGGGCGACATCATCCTGGCTGACGACAACGGCGTCCTCGTCCTGAAGCCCGAGCAGGTCGCGATGCTCGTCGAGCGCTGCGAGCCGCTGGCGCAGGTCGAGCCGGAGAAGCGCCGCCGCCTGCGCTCGGGCGAGCCGCTGGCCGAGATGTCCGGCGCCAACCGCAAGATCGCCGCGACGTTGGAGGCACAGGCGGGACGCTAAGGTCTGAGCCGCTCAGGCTCGGAGCTCGCGGCCGGGCATCGGGCGATGATGGGCCGTGCACGAACGTCATCCTGACGCGGGAGGGGCTGCGAATGGCGACAGCAGAGCACCTGTCAACCCGTCGTATCGGCGACGCCGAGGTCACGTTGATTCTGGAAGGAGCGGGGCCGTACCCGGTCGATCTCAACGTTCCGGAGGCGACCTGGAGGCCGGCCATTCCCGAGGCGGCTCCGGATGGCACGATCACGCTCAGCACCGGCGGCGCGTTCGTCAGGCTGGGCGACGCCGCGATCGTCATCGACCTGGGCCTGGACGACCCCGGCACGCCGACGATGGAGCAGGTCGAGCGCGTGTTCGTGGGCTGGTCGATGACGCCAGGGTTTCAGGCCGCGTTGACGGAGCTCGGCGTGACGAACGACGCGGTGACGCACGTCATCATCACCCATGCCCACTTCGATCACCTTCTCGGCGTCGCGGTCGTGCGGGAGGGGACGCTCGTTCCGCGTTTCCCGAACGCCCGCCATCTTCTCGACCAGGCCGACTGGGACCTCCACTTCACGCCGGACGGCGAGCAACGCCCGCTGGCCGCCAGCCCGTTCATCGAGGTGAATCGCACGGCGCGCGAGCGCCTGCAGCTCATCATGCGGGCGGGGCTCCTCGATCTGGTGGAGGGAGACCACGAGGTCGTGCCAGGCGTGAGGATGGTCCCGGCTCCGGGGGAGTCGCCCGGCCATCGCGCGGTGCGGGTCGTGTCGAACGGCGCGGTCTGGTGGCGCCTCGGCGATCTCGCCCACTACGCCGTCGAGCTCGAGCACCCCGACTGGCTCACGCCCACCCGGCGCGACGCCGACGCGATGCTGGCCAGCCGGCAACGAATCCTGCCGCGGACCGTTGCCGACGACGCGATCGTCAGCTGGTCCCACGCGCCCTTCCCCGGTTGGGGGCGTGTCGTCACCGCAGGTGACGGGTATCGCTGGGCGCCGACCGCGCTCTGAGCGGCCCGATCCTGTCGGGACGGGCACCAGATCCCTGACCGACCGCCGGCCAGCCGGCCGCCACCGTTGCCCCACCAGCCGCTGCGACCTCGGCTGCGACCAGCCCGGAGGCGTCCGGCGGCGACTACTGCGTCGACCTGGGGAGCGGGCCGTTCGACGACGACATCAACGTGCCGGCCGCCGCGACCTGCACCCTCGACAGCGCCGTCGTTGACGGCAACGTGAAGCTGGCCCGCAACGCGACCCTGCGCGCCCACGGCGCGACGATCGACGGCAACATCCAGCTGGAGCACAACACCGGCGGCATCGAGGTGCGGAACAACACGGTAGACGGCAACCTGCAGTGCGAGGAGAATGTCTCCGCGCCCACCGGCGGCGGCAACACCGTCCGGAGGGATAAGGAAGGTCAGTGCTCGGGGCTGTAGGGAAGGCGAATACCGCGTGTACGTGATGGAGCAGCCGTGGGTGGACTTCGACGCGATCCGCGAGACGACCGATCTGGTGATCATCCCGACCGGCGCGGTCGAGGTGTACGGCACACACCTGCCAGTCGGGACGGACACGATCGTCGTGACGCACATCGCGCGGCAGGTCGGCGAGCGGCTCGGCGCGCCGGTGCTGCCGGCGCTGCCGGTCGGCTTCTCGCGCTCGCTCGGCGACTTCCCCGGCACGCTGTCCATCTCGACCCCGACGCTGATGGCGTATCTGCGCGAGACCGCCGAGAGCGTCGCCGGCTGGGGGTTTAAGCGCTTTCTCTTTATCAACAGCCACCGCGGCAACATCGGCCCGGTCGGCGAGGTGGCGATGGCGCTGCAGGACGAGCACGGCGCGCGCTGCGCCCAGGTCTTCTGGTGGGACTACGTCGCCGCTCTGGTCAAGGACGTCGTCGAGACCGGACCGCACGCTAACGGCCACGCCTCCGAGATCGGCACGTCGATCATGCTGCACATCGCCCCGGAGCTGGTCGTCCGCGACCGAATGAGGGATGAGACGCCGACGAACGCCGTCCCCTATGCCGACATCATCCAGTACAAGGGCATGAAGGCGCGCTCCGACACCGGCGTGGTTGGGAACCCGGCCGTCGCCACCGCTGAGAAGGGGGCGGAGATCGTCCGCCGCGGCGTCGACCGGATCATCGCCTTCGTCCGGGAGGAGTTCGGCGGCTGACTCGTCGTCGCGGCCCGGCCCCTGCGGATGGGCTATCCTCGGGGCTGGCCGGCCATGGATGACGAGGCGCGATGATCGCACTCCTACGCGACAACCCGCTGTTGCTGCTGTTCGTCGTCGTGGCGGTCGGCTATCCGCTCGGCCGGCTGCGCATTGCCGGCAGCACGATCGGCGTCGCCTCGGTGCTCTTCGCCGGGCTGGCCGTCGGCGCGCTCGACGACGAGCTGCGGTTGCCCGATATCGTCTACCAGCTCGGGCTGGTCCTCTTCGTTTACACGATCGGGCTGAGCAGCGGCCCCGGCTTCGTCGCCGCGTTCCGCCGCCGCGGGCTGCAGTTCACCGCCTGGGCCGGCGGGCTGCTCCTCGTCGCGGCCGGCCTGACCGCCCTGGCTCGCGCCGCGCTCGGGCTGGAGGCGACCCACGCCGCCGGCCTGTTTGCCGGCAGCCTGACCAACACCCCGGCGCTGGCCGGCGTCCTCGAATACCTGCGCGACCGCGACGCCGGCCCGGCGCTCCTCTCCGAGCCGGTCGTCGCCTACTCGGTCGCCTACCCGATGGGGGTCGTCGGCGTCATCCTGGCGATGGCGCTCGTCCGGCGCCGCTGGCGGATCGACTACCAGCGCGAGGCGGAGCGCGCGCTCGACGTCGCCGCTGGTCAGCATAGCCTCGAGAACCGCACCGTCCGGGTCACCCGGCCGGAGGCGATCGGCCGGCCGGTCCGCGAGCTGGACCAGCAGTATCAGTGGGGCGTGAACTTCGGCCGGATCCAGCGCGACGGCCGGCGCGAGCTCGTCACCGAGCAGACGGTCTTCCAGTCCGGCGACCTCGTCTCGGTGATCGGCGCGGCGGCGGACGTCGCGCAGGCGGTGAGCTTCCTCGGCGAGGAGAGCGCCGAGGAGCTGCACCTCGACCGCAAGGCGCTCGACTACCGGCGGATCTTCGTCTCCAACCCGGCCGTCGCCGGCCACCGGCTGCGCGACCTCAACCTGCCGCAGCAGTACGGCGCGCTGGTCACGCGCGTCCGGCGTGGCGACGTCGAGCTGGCGCCGCACGGCGACACGGTGCTGGAGCTCGGCGACCGGGTGCGGGTGGTGACGGCGCGCGACAACATGCCGGCGGTCAGCCGCTTTTTCGGCGACTCGCTGCGCTCGCTGAGCGAGATCGACATCCTGACCTTCAGTCTCGGCCTGGCGGCCGGGCTGCTGCTCGGCGTCGTGCCGATCCCGCTGCCAGGCGGGCTGACACTCAAGCTCGGCCAGGCCGGCGGGCCGCTCGTCGTTGCGCTGGCGCTCGGCGCGCTGGGGCGGACCGGACCATTCGTCTGGGGCCTGCCCTACAACGCCAACCTGACGTTGCGCCAGATGGGACTAGTGCTCTTCCTGGCTGGGGTCGGCGCCAACTCCGGCCACGCGTTCGCGACGACGATGGGCGACCGCGAGGGGCTGCTCATCTTCGGCGCGGGCGCGACGGTGACGATGCTGACGGCGCTGGCCGCGCTGGGGGCCGGCTACCGGCTCTTGCGCGTGCCGATGAACGTGCTGCTCGGCATGGTCGCCGCGCTGCACACCCAACCGGCCGTCCTCGGCTTCGCGTTGGAGGAGACCGAGGACGACCTGCCGAACATCGGCTACGCCGCGATCTTCCCGATCGCGACCATCGCGAAGATCGCCATCGCCCAGCTGCTCATCGCAGTCTGGACGTGACGATCTCGCGGCGGTTAGGGTTGCGCGGAACTACTCCTCGATAAGCCGGACGTTGGCAGCGCGGCTGCGCTCGGGGTGGCGCGGGTCCGGCTCGACATCGAACTCGACGCGCTGCCCCTCGTGCAGGTCGGCGATGAACCCGTCCTGCAACGCCGACTGATGGAAGAAGACGTCCGCCCCACGGCTCGGCGCGCCGTCCGGTGTGATGAACCCGAACCCCTTGTCGGGCAGGATCGTCTTGATCGTCCCTTGTGGCATGTCGTCCTCCTGCGTAACCGCCGGTCAGCCGGCGGTCTGTCGTAGAGCAACCACGCGCAATCTCGTTGCCAACGAAATTAGGGACGCGGGACGCGGGATAAGGGGATAGCATCGTAGGGGCGAACCTTGTGTTCGCCCGGCGTGACAGTGCACTCGCGCGGATCGGCGCGATCCATCGCTCGGGCGCCCTCTGGGCGTTGGCGCCTCCTGTCCGCGGCGCCGGTGGGCGCTGGTCGGGTCGCGACCCTCGCGGGGGTGGCGGTTATGGCCCAGAGGCTCCCCACTGCGGACAGAGCGAGCTCTGTCTCGACGCTGAGTTTGCTCTACTCCGGCGCGTCCTCAACGTCGATGTTGGCGTCGATCTCGGTCGTCGTCTCCTGCTCCTCGATCGGCAGGAAGCCGAGAGCGAGGGACTGGGCAACGATGTCGCGGCGCACGAGGCGCTCGGCGTCGAAGAGGGTATCGCGCAGCGGGTGGGTCGGGTCGACGTTGGAGAGCATCTCCCGAACCTGGCGCATCAGGTCGATCGACTTGTTGAACGTCAGGACCATGTCGCCTTCGGAGAGCGCGATCTTCCCGGTGATATCGGCCATCGTCGCGCCGCGGCACCAGGCGCGCATCGCGCCGTAGAAGCCGACGTTGTGGCCGTGGGAGATGAATAACCCGTTCTGCCGCTCGGTGGCGAGGATCTGCTGCTCCATGTCCTCCAGGCGGCGGCGCAGCAGGACGAGGTGATTCGGCAAGCTGTAGTCGTTGGTGAAGCGCGAGTCGCGGTCGTAGGCGAACCAGGAGAAGACCTCGGCGGCGTCGGCCGGCTCCAGCCTGTCCACCATCCCGCGGTCGATCATCTCGCAGACGACGAGCCCGTTCGAGTCGAACACGTCTGCCAGCAGGTCCGCCTTGGCGGTCGGGTAGCCGCGGTGCAGGTAGTTGAAGCGGTGCAGGACGTTGCGGATGCCAGCGATGATGCCGCGCACGCGCTCGGTCTCCGCCTCGCGCTCGGCCTGGAGCTGCGCTTCGACGTGGCCACGCTCGCGGGCCAGCACGTCCACCCGGCGCATGTTGTTGAGGTGCTCCTTGCGCCGTGGACAGGCGTGGCAGGGATGCGTGCCGCGCGCCTCGTGGAGATCGCCGATCTGTTCCTGGACCGCCTCGAGGTCGCCGGCCATTCGTGCCCGGGCGCGCTCGTGGCGCTCCTCGACCGCCGCGCGGTAGGCGGCGGCCTCGGCGTCGAGGTCGGGCAGTGGGAGCGTCGCTAGGTCCTCGCGCACCCGCGCGAGCGCCCCGTTGGCGATCGCCGTGATGTCGGCGACCGGCTCGTCGAGCGCGGTGAGCTCCGGCGGGACGTCGACGCGGTGCTGCGACGAGGGCATGTAGTCGATGAAGCGATACTCGCTGATCGGCTCGACCGTGTCGCCGAACAGGAACAGCCCGATGCCGCCGGACGCCGGCCGGCCGAGGAACGCCCCCCAGCCGCGGTCGCGGGTGTGGACGACCAGCCCCGGCTCGGCGGTGCGGAAGACGCGGCGCAGCGCCTGCCGGCCGGGCTGCGGCCAGGGCGGCGTCTCCTCGATCATCGACAGGCTGCGCATATCCTGCTGGACGCTGCGCTCCTTGCCACGCAGGGCATCGATCGTGTGGTTGAGACCTCGGTACTCCTCCAGCAGCTCGTCACCAGCGTCGAGGCCGATCAGGCAGCCCTGCGGCAGCTCCTGGATGCGCGTGCCGAGATCGACGATGTCGTCCTCCAGCTCGCGGACCCGGACGGCGGCCTGGAACTGCGAGAGCGACTGCTGAAGCATCTGGCGGACGCGGTTGCCGTGCGGCGGGTCCCAGAGGTTCAGCACCGTGTTGTAGCGAATGGCGAACGACGAGATGACCGGGTGCAGCTCGCCAGTGGCGACGTCCATCATCTCGTTGAAGCGGATCCACGGCGAGTGCGGGACGATGACGTTGCCCTTGGCATCCATCCCGCGCCGCCCGGCCCGCCCGGCCATCTGCTGGAACTCGTTGGGCGTCAGCAGCCGACGGTTCCGACCATCCCATTTCGTCATCCGGCCGACGACGACCGAGCGGGCCGGCATGTTGACGCCGAGCGCCAGCGTGTCGGTGGCGAAGACAACCTGCATTAGCCCGCGGCCGAACAGCACCTCGACGAGCTGCTTCAGGATCGGCAGCAGGCCGGCGTGGTGGAAGCCGATGCCCTGCGACGCCAGGGCGACGATGGAGCGGACCTGCTCCAGCTCCTGGTCCTCCGGGCGCAGCGAGCCGATGTGAGCGTCGATGACGGCGTCGATCCGCGCGCGCGTCTCGTCGTCGCGGACGAGGTTGGGCCGCATCATCGCGAAGCGCTGGGCGTAGTTCTCGCAGTCGCGGCGGGAGAAGAGGAAGTAGATGGCCGGCAGCATCTCCTTCGACGCCATCGCCAGTAGGATCTCCCACGGCTGCGGCTCGTCGAGCTCGGCCTTCTGGCGCTGCTCGGCCGTGAGGCCGCCGCGCTGCATGCGCTTGCGAACCTCGCCGCCGGCCTTCGGGTACTCGGCGACGATCTGGCCGTTGTGGTCGATCACCGGCCGCAGCTTCTTGTCGAGGTAGTAGGAGAGCGCCAGTGGCACCGCGCGCTCGGTGTGGGTGATCAGCCGGATCGGGCGGTGCGTGCGCGAGATCCAGTCGGCTATCTCGCCCGCGTTGGAGACTGTCGCTGAGAGGCAGATGAGTTGGACATGATCCGGGCAGAGGATGATCGCCTCTTCCCAGGTCGTGCCGCGCTCCGGGTCGGCGATGTAGTGGACCTCGTCGAAGACGACGCAGTCGACCGACTCCAGGTCCCACGGGGTCTGCAGCAGCATGTTGCGCAGAACCTCGGTCGTCATCACGACGATCGGCGCCTGCGGATTCTCCGAGACATCGCCGGTCAGCAGCCCGACCCGGTCGCCGTACCAGCCGCGCAGGTCGCGGAACTTCTGGTTCGACAGCGCCTTGATCGGCGTCGTATAGATGACCTTGCCGCCGCGCGCGAATGACTCGTAGACCCCGAATTCCGCCACGACGGTCTTGCCGGTGCCGGTCGGAGCCGCCACCATGACCGACTCGCCATCGAGGAACGTCTTGATCGCCTCACGCTGGAAGTCGTCGAGCGGGAAGGGGTAAAGCGCGGCGAACTGGGCGATCGTCGCCTCGTGGTCGGCTGTCGTCTCGTCGGGTCGCGTGAGGATCGAGGCGATCGCGTCGGCGGCTGGTTGCCTGTCGGTTTCGTCTAAGCTCATGTCATCCTTGGTCGTCAGCACGATCGATGGCCCGAACCGCGGGCCGGTTTGCCCGAGTATACGTGTTCCAGCCTGTCCGCCTCGTCCCGGAGCCAGGGCGTCCCGCTTGACCGGCGTGGTGAGGCTGCTATGGTTCGTACGTCCGAATCATCCTGGCGATGAGCCATGAGACGCGCGGTCCGGCCCGCGGCAGTATTGCTCGTCGCCGTCGTGCTAGCGGTAGCCTGTGGTGCGCCGGACTCTGGTCGTTGTGGTAGCGCGGCAGGGCAGGTGACGGCGACGCCGGTCATCCGGCGCGACGTTGCCTCCCCGATCGCTCCCGACGGACTATGCGGCTACGTCGAGTCGGGTAGTTCGGCGGCAATGGGCTCGGAGGCGGTTCGGCCATCGCTGACACCCGAGCGGGGCAAGCCGACGTTCACCGAGGACGACGTGCGGGCATACGTGGTCGGCTCCCAGGGCGACGAGACGCTGCCGCTAGATGTAAGGCGCGTCGAGTTCCTGCCGGCCTGCGAGGTGGCAAAGAGTGTGGATCACCCAGTCTACGAGCCGGACGACACCCTGCTCGCGCTGGTCACGATCGCGGGTGTGTATGGCGGGATGCCGCGCATCCCGCCAGGAGTGACGGTAACCGGTACTCCGGATCCGAACGTCGTGACCTACCTGATCCTGGACGCCACGACCGGCAACCTGATCGGCAGGACGTTCGGGA
>DAOKZM010000014.1:0-6061 GCA_035325665.1 Thermomicrobiales bacterium
GCACCACGGTGTTGTAGGCGCGCGCCAGGCGCGTGATCGAGTCGAGCAGGATCACCACGTCGCGCCCGCCCTCGACCAGCCGTTTGGCCCGTTCCAGCACCATCTCGGCGACCTTAGTGTGATCCTCGACCGGCTCGTCGAACGTCGAGGAGACGACCTCGCCATCGACCGACCGCTTCATGTCGGTGACCTCTTCCGGCCGCTCGCCGATGAGGCAGACGATCAGGTGGATGTCGTCGCAGTTCGTCGTGACACCGTTCGCAATCGCCTTGAGGATGATCGTCTTCCCCGCCTTCGGCGGCGAGACGATCAGGCCGCGCTGTCCGCGCCCGATCGGCGCAACGAGGTTCACCAGCCGGGTCGAGAGGATGTGCGGTTGCGTCTCAAGGTCGATCAGCTCCAGCGGAAAGATCGGAGTCAACGTGTCGAAGTTCGGCCGGCGGCGCGCCGTCTCTGGGTCGAGTCCGTTGACCGCCTCGACGCGCAGCAACGAATGGAACTTCTCGTTGTCCTTCGGCGGGCGAATCTGGCCAGCGACCTTATCGCCGGTGCGGAGGCCGAACCTGCGAATCTGTGACTGCGAGACGTAGATATCGTCCTGTCCCGGCAGATAGCGCTCGCCACGGAGGAACCCGAAGCCATCCTCGATGACATCGAGGACGCCCTCGCCCCACTTGTAGCCGGCAGCCTCGGTCTGGGACTGCAGGATGCGGTTCATGAGGTCGGCCTTCTTGTAGCGCTGGGGGTTCTGCACCTCCATCGCGCGGGCCATCTCCTGAAGCTCCGCCACGTCCTTCTGCATCAGGTCGAGGATGTTGATTGTCGGGCCGTCACGCTGAACGAGGTCGGCGTCGCGCTCGCGGTATTGCCCGCGGCCGCGGCCGTTGCTGCGATGCCCGTCGTGCGGGGCGCGTTCGCCCTCGCCACCGTCCGGACCACCACGCCGACCGTCGAACCGCTCACGGCGCTGCGGGCGCTGCTGCCGGCCCGGCGCGGACTGACGGTTACGGTCACGCGATTGCGCATCCTGCTGCTCGTCCGCTGGCGGTGCGCCGCCTTCGGCCGGCTCAGCCGGAGCGGGAGCAGGCGTCTCTGCGACGACCTCGGCGGTCGGCGCACTCGGCGTTTCGGCAAGCGCCTCGACCGGAGCCATGGTGACCTCTGCGGATGACCGCTCGGCCGCGACTGCAGGCTGCTCGTCGTTCGCGGCCTGCGCAACCGAAGCCTCGGCCTCCGGCTTAACGGTCTTCCGCCTCGGCGCGCGGCGCGGCTTGGGTTTCTCGACGTCTTCGGTCATGTCGTTGACGACGTCGGTGCTGGTTTCCTGGGACATGTTTCACCGTTTACGTTCGCGCCATCGCGGCGCAGGCGGCCCGAAGACGGGCAAACATCCAACCAAACTCAGAGGAAACGTCCCGGCGGTTTCCGAGACGTGAGCATAGGGACAGGACACGCAGGAGGGCTCGTTTGTGACGGCGATGCATTGTGATTGTGTTGTGGCGCTGAAAACAAGCCCGGGGCTGGCATGGCACGAACCATACCATGCCACAGTTTATCAGCATCTCAGCGCCACGTCAAATGCGCAACCGCTAGTACTCGGTAACCGAGAACTGTTCGAGCTTGTCGAGCCGATGCGACGCGAAAATGCGGCGAATCGTGCCGGACTTCGAGCGCATCACCAGGGACTCCGTCGTCGCGCCGCGGCTCGTGTAGTGAACGCCCTGCAGAAGCTCGCCGTCAGTGATGCCAGTGGCCGAGAAGAAGACGTTATCCGACGACACCAGGTCGTCCATCCCGAATACCCTGGTCGTGTCAAGGTTATGCTCGCGGACGATGCGCCACTCGTCTTCGTTGCGCGGCCATATGCGGCACTGCATGTTGCCGCCGATGCACTTGAGCGCGCACACGGAGATCGTCCCCTCCGACGCTCCGCCGATGCCCAGCAAGAGGTCGACACCGGTCCCCGGCAGCGATGCCATGATCGCGCCGGCCACGTCACCATCGGTGATCAGCTTGATCCGCGCGCCGGACTCCCGGATCTCATCAATGATCGTCGCGTGTCGCGGCCGGTCGAGGATCACGACCGTCAGGTCACGAACCTCCATGCCTTTCGCCTTGGCGACCGCCTGGAGGTTCTCGGTCACGGATCGCTCGATGTCGATCGCGTCGGCCGCCTCCGGACCGGTGGCGATCTTCTCCATGTAGGCGATGTGCGGCGGGTAATGCATCGTCCCGCGCTCGGACAGAGCGACGACCGCCAGCGCATTCGGCATGCCGTTCGACAGCAGTCGGGTTCCGTCGATCGGGTCGACGGCGATATCGACGCTCGGCTCTTCCCCGGTGCCGACCTCCTCACCGATGTAGAGCATCGGCGCCTCGTCCTTCTCGCCCTCACCGATAACGACGACGCCATCCATGTCGATGCGAGCCAGCGTCGTCCGCAACGCATCGACCGCGGCCTGGTCCGCTGACTCCTTGCTGCCGCGGCCCATCCAGCGGGCGGCGGCGAGCGCCGCTGATTCAGTCGCCCGCGCCAGCTCGAGCGCGAGGTTTCGATCCGGCTGCAGCCCCCGTGATTCGCTCATTCGTGGTTCCTCCCTGCCCGACTCAGAACGAAAACGCACCCTGCGTCTCCGCGTTCAGCCCATCGAGAAAGGTACTGATGTTGTCCGCGACGTCGGCAGCCGACCCGCGCTCGACCCGACAATCCGGCAACGAGTTGACGAAGGCGTCGCCATACCGCCGGGTAATGATCCGGCGATCCAGGACGGCGCAGACGCCACGGTCGTCGGCGCTGCGGATCAGGCGGCCGAAGCCCTGCTTGAAGCGCAGGATCGACTGGGGCACGGCGTAGTGGCCGAACGGATCGTCGAACAGCTCGCTCCGTGCCGCAAAGACGGGGTCCGACGGCACCGGGAACGGCAGCTTGCTGATGATCAGCAAGCTCAACGCACCCCCGACGATGTCGACGCCCTCCCAGAACGAGTTGGTGCCGAGCAGCACCGTTCGCGGGTTCGCCCTCAGCCGCTCGATCAACTGACGCGGCGAGCCGTCGATGCGCTGGCCAAGGACGAGGATGTTTTGCGCTTCCAGCGGGCGCTTGACCGCCCGATAGGTCGCCTGCAAGGCGCTGTGCGACGTGAACAGCACCATCGCCCTCCCCTGGGAGGCCAGGCAGAGCTGCACGACCGCCTCGTGGAGGCGCTTCTGATGCCCCGCCTCACCCGGCTCGGGGACATCGTCGACGAGAGCGAGCAGGACCGAGCGCTCGTAGTCGAATGGCGACGGGACGCGAAGCTCGTCAGCATGGTCGAGCGCCAGGCGGTCGCGGATGTAGTCGAACGAGCCGTCCGCAGTCAGCGTGGCCGACGTCAGCGTGACACTGTCGCAGCGGTGGAACAGCCGGTCGTTGAGAATCTCGCCGACGTGGAGAGGCGCGGTGTGTCCGGTCGTCTCGTCGGTCGTCGGACGCCGGCTGAGCCAATAGATCGTCTCGGAGCTCGGGGTGGACACGAACTCGGCCATCCGCATCCGGAAGAGCTCCAGCTCCTGCTCGAGCAGCTCGAGCTCGGTGCGGATCTCCGGTCGGGTCGGCATATCCTCATCCGAGAAATGGTCGAGCGCCTGGTCGAAGTGCCGCATCGCGTCGAACAGGCGCCCAAGCGGCTGGCTGAGGTCGTCCCATTCGATCTCCAGTTGGGACCAGCCCGGGTCGCGCCGAGCGGCGCTGGTGATGCGCGTCTGCCGATCGTACCCGGTTGCCTCGTGCTCGTAGCGCTCCATGAAGTCGCCGAGCGCGAGGTAGAAGCTGTCGATGCGCGCGACGCATTCCTTCGCCGCGGCGAGACCGGCGGTAAGCTGCTCTTGAAGTGGGCCGGCCTGCGCGCGCGCCCGCTCCAGCGGGCTGGCCGCGATCGATCGAAACGCTAGCCCGAGCGTCCCGGCGATGCCGAGCGGCTCCGACTCGGTCACGACACGCTGGACCAGGTCGAGCGCGTTCGCGCGGGAGAGCGAATAACCGACCTGGTCGGTCGCCTCGGCCTCTAGGTGATGCGCCTCATCGACGACGAGATGCCGAAAGGGCGGGATGACCGTGTGCCGGGCCTGCATGTCCGAGAGCAGCAGCGAGTGGTTGACGACGACGACGTGCGCTGCCTCCGCCTCCTGGCGAGCGCGGAAGAGGAAGCACTGGTTCCGGCGATGGAAGACGCACTGACCGGGGATGCAAGCGCCCTCCTCCTCAGCCAGCCGGCTCCAGTACGGTCGCTGGTCGGGCGAGAGATGCAGCTCGGCTGAATCACCGGTCTCGGTTTGCTGTAGCCAGGCGATGATCTTGGCGTAGAGCTGCGCCTGCGGCTCGGCCACCGGCTCCTCGCGCTGCGCCAGGAACCAGCGCCGGAGGCACAGGTAGTTCGCCCGGCCCTTGAGGACCGCGACCCGCAGGCTTCGCAGCTTACGGAGCTCGTCGTCTTCCGGGCCGGCCGCCTCGGCAGCCGCCAGTAGCGCTGGGAGGTCCTTCTTCATCAGCTGGTCTTGCAGCGCAATCGTGGCGGTCGAGACGACGACACGGTCACCCTGCTCGACCGCGTGAAGCGCTGCCGGAAGGAGATAGCCGAGCGACTTGCCGGTCCCGGTGCCCGCTTCGACGAGCAGCGATCCGCCCTGGTTGAGGTTTGAGGCGACCGCCTTCATCATCTCGATCTGCTGCGGCCGAACCTCGTAGCCCTGAATTGTCCGTGCAAGCGGCCCGTCCGACGCCATCGCGACGTCGAGTGCGCCGATCGGAATCGGCGCCTCGCTGCCCGTCGGCTCCAGCCGTTCCGGGCGCTCGCGCGGCAGCAGGAACATCGCCTCCGAACCAGCAGTTCCCGCGCCGGACAGCTGGGCGATGAGCTGAGCGCCGATCGACGAGCCGCCGAGCGCTTCAGCCTCCTGCCGCCGCTCGCGCAGGATCGACCGGAAGAAGCGGCCGATGTGCGTCCCCGCCGAGACGGTGACCGAAACAAGGCGCTCCAGCGTCGCGTCATCGAAGAGGTCGGCCCGCTCGACGAGCCGGTTGAAGACAGCCATCGTCGTCTCGGCATCGGCGACGGCCCGGTGCTTGCTCGGGACGTCCACGCCGAGCGCCGCGGCGACGGTGGCGAGGTTATAAGCAGGAAGCTCCGGCAGCAGGACGGTCGCCAGCTCGAAGGTGTCGTAGCGGGTATTCGTAAACTGCAGCCCACTCGCGGCCAACATGTCAAGGTCCATGCCCACCGACTGACCGACGATCGGCGCCAGGCCGACGAAATCGCGTAGCCGGGGCGCGACGAGTGGGAAGAGCGGCGCGCGGCGCAGATCGTCGTTCGTGAGCCCGGTCAACGACTGGATGCTCAGCGACACCGGCCCGGACGGCCGCACCAACGTTTCGAAGCGATCGATGACCCGAGCGCCGCGAAACTTCACCGCGCCGATCTCGATAATCTCGTCGCGCCCCGGATCCATGCCCGTCGCCTCGATATCAAGCGCGACGCAGACATCCGTCATCAACTGCTATCCAGATCTAGTCGTCGTAGTCATGCCGGAAGCGGCGGCGAGCAGGACGAGCTGAGCCAGCCCCGTCGCGACCGGCTCAACCTCGATGGTCTCGTTGACCGTGTGGCCGCCCGATCCGCGCGAGATCCCCACGCAGACGGCCGGAATCCCCAGGCTGATCGGGACGTTGGCATCGGTGCTCGACGCTTCGAAGACCGGCTCCATGCCGAGGACACGCAGCACATCGCCCGCTCCTTGCACGAAGGGATGAGTGACCGGGATCGCGCCGGCCGGGCGTTCGCCAAGCACCTCGACAGCGACGTCGAGTCCGTCGCCGGCCGTGGCGGTCGCGATCCTGCCAACCTGATCGACCAGCCGACTCAACGAGCCGGCATCGACCGAGCGCATGGCGATCACCGCCGAGGCATTCGGCGCAATCGTGTTGACCGACGTGCCCCCTTCGATCACGCCGACGTTGTAGGTCGTCTTCGGCGACGAGGGGACGTCGAGCTCCGCGATGCGGGCGATGATACGGCCAAGACCGTGG
>DAOKZM010000014.1:6071-11063 GCA_035325665.1 Thermomicrobiales bacterium
AATGACCTCCCGGCCCGCGGACTGTCACCTTCCAGCGCACCGAACCGACGGCCGCGAGGGTGATCCGACCGAGGTTGTGCCCTTCGACGGCGATCACGCCGGCCAGTTGGTCCTGGTAGCGGCGGACCGCCTCGCGTACGCCCCGCAAATTACCGAGGCCCTCCTCACCGACGGTAGCGACGGCGAGGATGTCGTGCTCCGTATCCAGGCCAAGGTCGTCGAGGGTCGTCAGCAGTCCGATCATCGCGGCGACCCCGAGACTGTTGTCGCCGATACCCGGGCCGCGCAGGCGCCCATTCTCGCGGGACACAGTGATCGGGATGCCGGCCGGAAACACCGTGTCGGTGTGAGCCGCCAGCATCAGCAGCGGGCCGCCGCGACTCCCACGCCGGGCGTACACGTTGCCGACCTCGTCCATGTCGGCCGAATACCCGACATCTTCCAGCAGCTGTGCCACGAACCTCGCCCGGTCGGCCTCATGCCCGCTCGGCGCCGGTATCGCGCAGATGCGCATGGCCAGATCGGCGACGAACTCGACGCGGCTCGCAGCGGCGGCACGCGCCTGATCCACCTGACGCTGACTCGGCGGCAATGGTCCTCCCGATTTCCTCAGACGGATGAGACGGGCGACTGCCCAGAGAATGGTGGGGGACGCGAAGGAACGCAGATTCCGGGCTTCTGAGCGCGACTAGAGTATAGCATGTCCCCGGCGGATTGCGCGTCAGCACGCGAAAACTGCGACGCCACGCAGTATCCTTGACAGCGCGCTGCGGGGTCCGTACAGTGGCTCCCGCTGGGGGCGCTTACAGCCGGGCAACCACCTCAACGTTCATGCCGCTCGACTCGTGCGCGTGCGTCGTAAGCAGCGATGCTGGGGAAGGTGGCAGATGCAGCGGATCTACCGAGGCGATCGAGGCATGCTCGCGTGGGCGCTCCACCGGTTGACCGGCCTGGGCGTGCTGCTGTTCCTCCTCGTCCACATCGCCGACATCTTCGTCGTCAGCTACGGGCCGGACGAGTTCGACTCGCTCCTCTTCATCTACCACTCGCTCGGCTTCCGGCTGTTGGAGGTCGTGCTCGTCGGCGCGTTGTTCTATCACGCGTACAACGGCATTCGCATCATCCTGATCGACTTCTGGGATCGGGCGTCGCTCATCCAGCAGCAACTCTGGTACGCCACAATTGTGCTGTTCGTCGCGACCTTCATCCCGACCGCGATCCTGATGCTCCGGCCGTTGTTCGACTGATAGAGGGGGAGGACGAACGAGCGATGCTCAGTCGTGGGGGTGGCCGGTCGAGGCCGGTTGAGGCAAACGGTATCGAGCTTTTCTCCTGGTATTTCTTCAGGGTCAGCGGCCTGCTGCTGGTGATCCTTGCGCTACTGCACGTCATCATCATGCACGTGGTCAACACCGTCGATGAGATCGACTACGCCTTCGTCGCCGATCGGTGGGGCTCGCCATTCTGGCGCGTGTTCGACTTCCTGCTGCTGGCATTGGCATTGCTGCACGGGGTCAACGGCGGCCGCGTCAGCATCGAGGACTACATCCGTACCCCGGGATGGCGGATCGCGGCGCACACGACGCTGGCGGTCATTGCGCTGGTGTTCCTCGTCATCGGCGGTCTCGCCATCGTGACGTTCAGCCCGCAGGCGTTTGAAGCCGCCCAGGCAGGGAGATAGACGATGTACCACCGTTACGACGCGCTGGTCATCGGCGCTGGCGGCGCCGGCCTGATGGCCGCCGCCCAACTCGCCGGCAAGTGCAAATCGGCCGTCATCTCGAAGCTGTACCCGCCACGGTCTCACACCGGCGCGGCGCAGGGCGGCATCGCGGCCGCCCTCGGCAACGTCGAGGAAGACCACTGGGTCTGGCACATGTTCGACACCGTCAAGGGTGGCGACTATCTCGTCGATCAGGACGCCGCCGAGGTTCTTGCCCGCGAGGCGATCGACGCGGTCATCGAGATGGAGCACATGGGGTTGCCGTTCAACCGCACCCCCGAAGGGAAGATTGACCAGCGGCGCTTCGGCGGTCACACCCGCAACTTCGGCGAAGGCCCCGTTCGGCGGGCCTGCTACTCCGCCGACCGCACGGGTCACATGATCCTCTATACGCTCTATCAGACGTGCATCAAGCACGATGTCGAGTTCTTCGACGAGTTCCACCTGCTCGACCTGATCCTGACCGACGACGGCATCTGCAATGGCGTCGTCGCGATGGAGGTCCTGACCGGCGAAATCCACGTCTTCCACGCCAAGGCGATCATCCTGGCGACGGGCGGCTATGGCCGGGCGTTCCAGGTGACGTCGAACGCGATGGCGGCGACCGGCGACGGCATGTCGATCGCCTTCCGACGTGGCATCCCGCTCGAGGACATGGAGTTCTATCAGTTCCACCCGACCGGCATTTATCGCAAGGGCATCCTGCTGACTGAGGGCGCCCGCGGCGAGGGCGGCATCCTGCGCAACGCCGATGGCGAGCGCTTCATGGAGCGCTACGCCCCGACGCTGAAGGACCTTGCCCCGCGCGACATGGTCTCGCGGTTCATCTGGCAGGAGATCCGCGAGGGCCGCGGCGGCGGGCCGAACAAGGACTACGTCACCCTCGACTTGACACACCTGCCGCCCGGCGCGCTCGAAGCCAAGTTGCCGGATATCACCGACTTCGTCGAAACCTACCTCGGCATCGACCCGCACGTCGAGCCGATCCCGATCCAGCCGACCGCGCACTACGCGATGGGCGGTCTGCCGACTGATGTCGAGGGGCGGGTGACGATCGACGAAGAGAACACGATCCTGCCCGGCCTCTACGCGGCCGGCGAGGTCGCCTGCGTCTCGGTCCACGGCGCCAACCGGCTCGGCACCAACTCGCTGGTCGACCTCGTCGTCTTCGGCCGGCGCGCCGGCAGGCACGCGCTGCAGTACATCGCCGAGAACGAACTAGCGCCACTCCCGCCGGAGCCGGAGTACCGCGGCCGCGCCGAGGTCGCGAACATCATGGAGCGGACCACGGGCGAGAACGTCGCCGATATCCGCCAGGATCTGCAAGTCCAGATGATGGACAAGGCCAGCGTCTTCCGGACCGGCGAGGGGCTGCGGGAGATCGAGCGGATCGTCCGCGAGCTGAAGGACCGCTTCCACCATGTCGCGATCAACGACAAGGGCAGCGTCTTCAACATGGACCTTCTCGAGGCGCTCGAGCTCGGCTACTTGCTCGACTGCTCGGAGGCGCTCGTGGCCGGCGCGGTCGCTCGCGAGGAGAGCCGCGGGGCACACATGCGCGAGGACTTTCCAGACCGGGACGACACCAACTGGTTAAAGCACACGCTCGCCTACCGGACATCCGGCGGGTTGCAGATGCGCTACAAGCCGGTCGTCCTGACCCGGTTCGAGCCGAAGGAGCGGAAGTACTAATGCAGGTCACGGTCAAGGTCCTCCGGTTCAACCCGGAGCTGGACAGCAAGCCGCACTATGAAACCTACACGGTCGAGCAGGAGCCGTCCGATCGCGTCCTCGACGCGTTGAACACGATCAAGTGGCACATCGACGGCACGCTCACCTACCGGAGGTCGTGCGCCCACGGCGTCTGCGGGTCGGACGCGATGCGGATCAATGGCCGCAACCGCCTGGCCTGCAAGCTCCTGATCAAGGACGTCGGTTCAACGATCACCATCGAGCCGATCCTCGGCTTCGAGGTGATCAAGGACCTCGTGGTCGATATGGAGCCGTTCTTCGACAGCTACAAGCGCATCAAGCCGTACCTGATCAACCACGATGCACCACCGGTGGGGCGCGAGCGGCTCCAGTCTCCCGAAGATCGCGAGCGGTTCGACGACACGACCAAGTGCATCCTGTGCGCCTGCTGCACGACGTCGTGCCCGATCGTCTGGACGAACGAGGAGTACGTCGGGCCAGCGACGATCGTCCAGGGCCACCGCTTCATCTACGATAGCCGCGACCAGGGCGGCCAGGAGCGGCTGAATATGCTGAACGAGCGTTCGGGGGTCTGGCGCTGCCGGACGATCTTCAACTGCACCGACGCCTGTCCGCGCGGCATCAAGGTCACGCTGGCGATCGAGCAGGTCAAGCGGACGCTGCTCACCGGCGAATAGGTGAACCTGGCAGCGCCCAGGCCGGCCTGGGCGCTGTGTATACTCCGGCGCGAGACCCGATGTCGCCCTGGAGGCTCCGTCAATGACCAATCCGTTCGATTGGGACTACCTGACCGCATCGACGCGCGAGACGCCCGTATTCGGGCCGTTGTCGATCGCCTACCTCGTCATCTTCGGTGGCCTGTTCCTACTCAGCGCGTTCGCGTACTATGACGCGCCGCGCCGATTCCGCTCAGACCGTATTCGGCGGGACACGATCCGCAAGGGTTCGGAGATCCTGATGTGGGTCACCGGGATCGGGCTGTTCTTCTTCGGTATCCGGGCGATGCAGTTCGAGTTCCTGAGCTTCGAGCGCCGCATCTGGCTCTACCTGTCGATGCTGGTCCTGATCGCCGTCCTGGCCTACTTCGTTTACTACGTCCGCCAGATCATGCCTGCCCGGCTCGCAGCCCGCGACCGGCGCCGCGAGCGACGCCAGTACATCCCGCCCCACGGCTCGGGCCGCAACCGCTCAAAGCGCCGAACCGCACGCTGAGCGGCCCCGAATCGAGACACACGAGAACGCCGCCGGGCATCTGCCCGGCGGCGTTCTCGTTCAGGATCATGAGGATGGCCGTGCACCCTCTTCCGACCACGATCCTCCAGCTTGCGACGAGTAGTTAGCTCCGGCAGGGCGTCCCCGCGTCACCCACGGGAAACCACTTAGGGCTGCTTCCTTCCGGACCTGACCCGGTTCGCGGGTCCGCGCCGCGCGGGACCCAGCCTTCAACACCACTTGCTCGTGCAGTCCCAAAGGGTCGGGCCTCGAGAGGGAATTCCGTCCCGCTAGAGCGGATTGCGGGTCCAGGGCACCGCTAGTTCCCCACCTAGCACGACCGC
>DAOKZM010000014.1:11073-14636 GCA_035325665.1 Thermomicrobiales bacterium
ACCGCTCGAATTATAGCATGACAGGCATCCGCCTCCTCGAATCCGACCGCGGCCGGGACGGTACAATCAGGCCGATGAAGCGACGAAACGGCACCAGAGGCGATACCCCGTGAGACGACTCCTCATCGCGTTCGTGCTGCTCGCCCTGATGGGCGGGCTGGTCCCGGCTGCCGCCGCAGAGACGAACGGCCGCATCAGCGGAACGGTCACCAACGGCACGACCGGCCAGCCGCTCGCTGGCGCGACGGTCACAGCTTCCCGCTTCGACCAGCAACCGAGCGGCGGGAACATGCCGCAGAGCGTCGACGTGACGACGACAACCGCCACCGACGGCAGCTACGCGTTCGAGGGGCTCGACACGTCCGACGGCCTGGTCTACGCGATCTCGGTCAACTATCAGGGCGTCCTCTACTCGTCGGGCATGGTTCAGATCAGCTCGACCCCCGAGCAGACGTCCGACATCTCCGTCTACGAGACGACGCCGGATCAGTCGGCGATCACGCTCTCCTCACGGGGTCTGCTCCTGAACGCCGTCGATCGCGAGACGGGCGCGGCAACGATCACGGACGTGTTCTCGTTCGATAACACCGGCAACATGACCGTCGTGGCCGGCGACGACGGGCGGACGCTGCGATTCAGCGTCCCGTCGAACGCCGCCGAGGTTGGCCCGCGAGCAGGATTCGACTTCGGCACGCCGAGCCTGGAAGGCACGACCGTCTACGCGACCTCGCCACTTCGCCCCGGCGTCGCGAACCCGGCGTCGTTCAACTACATCATCCCCTACTCCGGCTCGTCGTTCGAGATCACCATCGCGGCCGACTATCCGACCGACGACCTTCGCATCCTGCTGCCGGCGGATGCGGACGGGGCGGGTGCGCGGGTGTCGGCCGGCTCGCGCCAGTTGCTCGACAATGGCGTCGTCCCGATCGGCGGGCAGCAGTATCACGTCTGGTCCACCGGCTCGCTTGCCGCTGGCGACTCGCTGTCCCTGCGTTTCGTCGACCTGCCGGCAACCTCGGCGGAGAACCGCGGGCTGAGCACGATCGAGCCGGCTGTGATCGCGATCATCGCGCTGCTCGCCGCGGCGGCAACGGCTGGCTGGGTCGTCAGTCGCCGCAAGCTCTACGCGCCGCGCCCGGTCGTGGTCGCGCCGGTGCTTGCCGAAACGCTGGACGCCCGGCGCGCGGCACTGACCGACGAACTGCGCGGGCTGGAGGCAGCGCACGCGGCCGGCGATGTCGAGGAAGAGGCGTATCGAACGTCGCGTCGGATGATCCTCGAGGACCTGCGCAGGATTTCGCGTTCCATGCGCGGTATCGGCGACGACGAATAGCCGGGAACGCCATGCTACGATATCCCCCGTGTTCCAACACGGAGGGAGGAGTCGCTGTTCATGGCGGATACCGGATCACGCAGGATCACCTCGGAGGATCTCTACCACCTCAAGCTGATTTCCGAGCCACAGTTCTCACCCGACGGCCTACAGGTCGCCTACGCGGTGACGACGATCGAGCGCGAGAAGAACGACTACCGGTCGTCGATCTACGTCACCGCGGCAGATGGATCACGGACGCGCCGGCTAACGCGCGCCGACGCCAAGGATTCGACGCCGCGCTGGGCGCCGGACGGCAAGCACATCGCCTTCCTGTCCAACCGGAGCGAGAAGCCGCAGATCTGGCTGCTCCGCTCCGACGGTGGCGAGGCGTGGCAGGTCTCGAAGCTCGACGAGGGTATCGCCGGGTTCGCCTGGTCGCCGGACGGCCAGAGCTTCGTCGCAGTATCGAAAGCAACCGACGTCTCGCCCGAGGATGACGACGGCAAGAAGGACGAGGACTCCGAGAAGTCGGACGTCAAGCACATCAAGAAGATCCGCTACAAGGCGGACGGTGAGGGCTTCCTCGACTTCAAGCCGAAACATCTCTGGCTCATCCCGGCCTTCGACGGCGAGCCACACCGTCTGACCGACGCCGACATCGACGACACCGATCCGGTCTGGTCGCCGACCGGCCAGGAGATTGCCTTCGTCACCAACCGGACCGACGGGCGCGAGATGAACACCGTCTCCGAGATCTGGGCGATCCACGCCCACGGCAAGGAGGAGCGCCGGATCGTCGGCGGCGACAGCGCCTCGTTCACCTCGCCGAGCTGGTCGCCCAACGGGTCGGAGGTCGCGTTCGTCGGCAACTGGCGCGCCGACGCCGGTGGGGCGCTGGACGACGACCTCTGGGTCGTCGGCGCCGCTGGCGGCGACCCACTGCAAGTCACTGAGGAGCACGATCGATCGATCACCGACGCGGCGATGAGCGATGTCTACGCGGCATCGGCCACCCGACCGCTCTGGGCGCCGGACGGCAAGACGCTCTACGTGCTGATCAGCAGCGAGGGTTCGACCCACGTCTATCGCGTCGCCGCTGGCGGCGGCAAGCCGAAGCAGGTCACGGCTGGAGACCGCCGGATTTCGGCGCTATCGCTCTCGCCGGACGGAAAGCGGATCGCCTACATCTCGGGCACGGCGACGAGCCCTGGCGACCTGTTCGTGGCCGACGCGAACGGGAAGAACGAGGAGCAGCTGACCGACCTGAACGGTGAGTTTCTCGGCGGCTTGACGCTCTCAACGCCCGAGGAGTTCAAGGTGAAGGCGCCCGACGGCGCCGCAATCCAGGGCTGGATCATGAAGCCGGTCGGCTTCGAGCCGGGCCGCAAGTACCCAATGATCCTCCAGATCCACGGCGGGCCGCACGCGATGTACTCAAACGGGATGATGCACGAGTTCCAACTGATGGCGGCGCGTGGCTACATCGTGCTCTACACGAACCCGCGCGGCTCGGCCGGCTATGGCGAGGAGTTCACGACCTACACGCACATGGCCTGGGGCGAGAAGGATATGCCCGATGTCATGGCGGCGGTCGACTGGGCCATTGAGCAGGGGTACGTCGACGAGAACCGGCTTGGGGTCACCGGCGGTTCCTACGGCGGCTACATGACCCTCTGGGTCATCGGCCACACTGACCGCTTCAAGGCGGCCGTCACGCAGCGCTGCGTATCGAACCTCTACTCGTTCTACGGCACCAGCGACATCGGCTTCACCTTCGGGGAGTACGAGTTCGGCGGCACGCCGTGGGAGCAGCGCGAGCGGCTGATGAAGTACTCGCCCATCACCTACGTCAAGGACATGACGACGCCCTTGCTGATCGTCCACTCCGAGGAGGACTATCGCTGCCCGATCGAGCAGGGCGAGCAGGTCTTCATCTCGCTGAAGAAGCTCGGACGTGAGGTCGAGTTCGTCCGGTTCCCGAACGAGAACCACAACCTGTCGCGGACGGGTAAGCCCAAGCACCGAATCGAGCGGCTGGAGCACATCGTCGGCTGGTTCGACCGGCGCCTGTAAGGACGGCGGAAATGCAGACGGCCGGGCGCGAATCACGCCCGGCCGTTTGTCACGCGCGAGTGCTACGGCATCCGCTCGCGGATCCAGGCGGCCAGCATGTCAGCCATAGCCTCCCGGTAGGCGAAGCCGCGTTCAGTCGTCGCCGGGCGCGCGTCACCGAGGATGCCGTTGTTGG
>DAOKZM010000014.1:14715-15178 GCA_035325665.1 Thermomicrobiales bacterium
CCTCGGCGTAGTCCATCTCGACCAGCGAGCCGTTCGCCGCCAGGACGAGCGACGTCTCGGCCTCGCCCGCGTGAGCGCCGGCCTGCGCAGGGGTCACGCCGTCCTTCGCCGCCACCTCGAACATCGGCCGGATGAACTCGTTTAGGTCGCTGTACGCGACGAAGCGCGCGCCGTTGACCGTGCCGCCAGTCTCCTGCTCCAGCTCGCGAAGCGGAGCGAAGTTCCCGCCGTGGCTCGGGACGATGAAGATCGTGTCGAAGCCGTGGGACGCCAGGCTGGCGACGTACTCGCGGACGACCATCTTGAAAGTCTCCTTGTCGAGCGTGATCGTGCCGGCGAATGGCATGTGATGCTCCGAGACGCCGAATGGGATCGTCGGCCCCTGTATCACGCCGGGCAGCCGCGACACGATCGCCTCGGCGAGGAACGTCCCAAGCAACGTGTCCGTCTGCATCGGCAGGTG
>DAOKZM010000014.1:15188-16918 GCA_035325665.1 Thermomicrobiales bacterium
GGTGTGGCCCGTGCTGCTCTATCGAGCCGGCCGCCGCGACGACCGTCCGCTGGCCTGCGTCGATCGCCGCCTTGACCTGCGGCCAGGACATCTCCTCCAGCTTACGCCGGTCCGACAACCGACCCTCGGCCTTGCTTACGTCAACCACGTCAGACTTCCCTCCCCGTCTCGTCGTGCCGCCGTCGCGCGATCATCTCGCGCCCCCTGGCCAGGACTCGCTCTTTCAGCCGCGCATCATACTGCTTCTGCTCGACCCAGCGCTCCAGCATCTGGCTGGCGTCGCGGGCGACCTCGTCGCTCACGGCGACGCGCGCTCGCGCCGTGGTCTCGCTCTCGACGATGACGTAGGCGACGTAGGCAGCGCCGGCTGCGACGAGCGCTTTGCGGACGTCCGACGCCGCGACGCCGCGCTCGCGACCGGGATCCACCTCGACGAAGCAGCGCACGATCGCGCCTCGGATCGCGTCAGCCGCGCGCTCGACCTCGCGCATCACGCGCTCGTCGGGCGCCTCGCCCGGCGCCTTGACCTGCTGGCGCCAGACCTGGCCGCGCCGCTCGGCGTTGCCGAACGCGCCTTCCTTCTCGGTCCACATCGCCGAGGGCAGGATCAGGTCGGCCGCCAGCGCGGTCACCGTGGGATAGGCGTCGGAGACGACGATGAAGTTGGCCGGATTGCGGAAGCCCGGGTAGCGCTCGCCGCTGATGTTCGGCCCGGCCTGCATGTTGTTGGTGGTGGTGGTCCAGTAGAAGTTCAGCCGGCCGTCCTTCAGCATGCGGTCCTGCAGCACCGCGTGCCAGCCGATCTGCCCGACGATCGTGCCCTCGGGCAGCTTCCAGATCTTCTCGGCGACCTTGCGGTGCTCGGGGTTGGCCAGCAGCATGTCGGCGGGCAGCCGGTGCGCGAAGGTGCCCACCTCGCGCGCGGTGCCGCAGGCCGAGGGCTGGCCGGTCAGCGAGAACGGGCTGTTGCCCGGCTCGGAGATCTTGCCGGTCAGCAGGTGCACGTTGTAGACGAGGTTGTTGACCCAGGTGCCGCGGGTGTGCTGGTTGAAGCCCATGGTCCAGTACGAGGTGACCTTGGTCTTGCGGTCGGCGTAGACCTCGGCCAGCGCCTGCAGCTTGTCCTTCGGCACGCCGGACAGCTCGCTGACCTTCTCCAGCGTGTACTCGGAGACGAAGGCCTTGAACTCGTCAAAGCTCATCGGCGACGAGGCGTTCGGGTCGCCCTTGGGCTTGCCGTCGGGGCCCGGGTAGCCGTTGTTGCTCGCGCCCTGCTCCAGCGGATGGTTCGGGCGCAGCCCGTAGCCGATGTCGGTGACCCCTCTGCGGAACGCCACGTGCCGGGCGACGAAGTCGCTGTCGACCGCGCCGCTCTGGATGATGTGGTTGCAGATGTAGTTCATGATCGCCAGGTCGGTCTGCGGCTTGAACAGCAGCTCCACGTCGGCCAGCTCGCTGGAGCGGTGGCTGTAGGTGGACAGCACGAAGACCTTGACGTGCTTGGCGGTGAGCCTGCGGTCGGTGATGCGCGACCACAGGATGGGGTGCATCTCGGCCATGTTCGAGCCCCACAGCACGAACGCGTCGGCGTGCTCGGCGTCGTCGTAGACGCCCATCGGCTCGGCGGCGGCGGAGGGGCGCAGGAAGCCCATCACGGCCGAGGCCCTGCAGTGGCGCGCGTTCGGGGCGCCGTTGTTCGAGCGCCGGCCGGCCTTGAACAGCTTGTTGGC